>CAMLLF010000720.1 GCA_946480705.1 uncultured Lysobacteraceae bacterium
CGGTCGCGACGGCGCTGCTGGGCAAGGCCGGCCGGGGCGTGACCACGCGGAACTGGGCGACCGTGTCGAAGCTCGCGGCGATGACGAATGTCCACAACGGGAAAAATCCCGCGATGCTGCCGACCAGCGCCGACTGCCACGGGCCGGGCAGGCTCCAGCCGATCAGGCCGATCAGCCCGGCGCTGACGAAGAACCCGGGCACGAGGCCCGCGAGTGCGCGGCCCCACATCAGTCCGGCCCCGTCGCGGCCGGGGCCACGTCTCGCAGCAGCGCGAGATACGGCAGCGCGACGGCCGTCAGCATCCAGACGCCAATCACGAGGCAGATGCCCGCGCCGGTGCCGAGTGTCGCGATCGCCGACGCCAGCGCGATCGCCGCGCATGACGCAGCGGCGGCACCCAGCGTGCGGCGCGATCCGCGTGCGGCGAAGCGCGCGCGCGGCGCGGCGCGCCAGCAGAGCATGGCGCAGAGCACCGTGGCGATCGTTGCGAGGAGGCTCAGCACGTCGGCGCGCTCACCACTGGTAACGCAACGTCGCGGTCACGTTGCGCTCGTAGCCGTAGTAGCACCAGAACGCGCTGTTGCAGACGGAGATGTATTCCTTGTCGCCGAGGTTGCTCGCATTGAGCTGCGCGCGCCACGCGTCGAAGTCGTAGTGCACGGCGAGATCGAGCAGCGTGTAGGACGGCGTTTTCCAGAGATTGTAGCTATCGCCGTAGTGGTCGCCGACGTGACGCACGCCGGCGCCGAAACCCAGGCCTGCGAGCGCGCCGTCGGTCAGGGTGTAGTCGAAGCCGGCCGATGCCTGGCGCCGCGGCACCAGCGCGACTTCCTTGCCGAGCGACGGCAGGTCGGTCGTCTGCGTGACCTCCGAATCGGTATGCGTGTACGCACCGTAGACGCTGAGGCCGCGGCCGATGTTCCAGCGGCCTTCCAGCTCGATGCCGCGGAGCTTGGTTTCGCCTTGCTGTACCTGAAACAGCGTGTGGTTGGGATCGACCGTCTTCGCGTTCTGCTGCGTGATCGTGAACAGCGCGAGCGTCACGAGACCGTTGCCGTTCGCGGGCTGGAATTTGAGGCCGCCTTCGATCTGTTCGCCGGTCGTCGGCACGAAGGCGCGGCCTTCGAAGTCGCTGCCGACGGTCGGCTGGAACGATTCGGAATAGGCGAGATACGGCACGAAGCCGGAATCGAACCGATAGCTCAGGCCGACGCGGCCTGACAGCTTGTCGTCCTTCTGCGTGCTGCGCGTGTTCGCGATGCGGTCGTCGGTGTCGGTGTCGACCCAGTCCTGGCGCAGGCCGATCGTCAGCAGCCAGCGGTCGACCGAGAGCTGATCCTGCAGGTAGATGCCGGTCTGGTGCTGGGTCTGGTCGGTGTGGCTGGTATAGGCAGGAATCGTGATCGGGCTGCCGTAGACCGGATTGAAGATGTCGAGCGGCGGCGCGCCGAACGCGAACGCGGATGCGTAGTCGTTGCGCGAGCGGCGGTAGTCGAGACCGGCGAGCAGGTCGTGACGTACGCGGCCCGTGCCCCAGGACCACTGCAGGTTGTTGTCGACGCCGAACGTTTTCGAATGCTCTTCATTCGGAAAATAGTAGCGATTCAGGGTGCGCTGATCCTCGGCCAGTCCGAATGCGCCGATGCCGGCGCTCGGATCGATGTCGGCCTTGCCGTAGCGCAGGTTCTGCCGGAATGCGACGCCGTTGGCGAAGGCGTGGCGGAACTCGTAGCCGATCGAGCTCAGATCCTTGTCGTAGTCGTTCTGCCCGGGTTCGCCGGTGAAGCGGTTCCGCGGAATGCGGCCGTTCGGATTCGGCAGCAGCGTACCCGCTGCCGGCAGGAAGCCGCCGCCCGAGGCGGTTTCGGCTTTCTGGTAGCGCGACAGCAGCGTGAAGCTCGTCGCCTCGCCCGGCAGCCAGGTCAGCGCCGGTGCGATGTAGTAGCGGTCGTCCTTGATGTGGTCGACCGAAGTGTCGCTGTTGCGCGCGAGCGCGGTGAGCCGGTAGAGCAGCGTACCCTCCGCATTGAGCGGACCGCCGACGTCGAGCGCGGCCTGGCGCAGGTTGAAGCTGCCGGCCTGCACCTCGAATTCGCCCTGCGCGGTTTCAGTCGGGCGCTTGCTGACGAGGTTGACCATCCCGCCCGGCGGCATCGCGCCGTAGACGACCGACGACGGCCCCTTGAGCACTTCGAGTTGCTGCAGGCCGTAGGGCTCGATGCGCGTGATGCCGGTACCCGAGCCGTCGGGCAGCGCGAGGCCGTCGAGGTAGCGCGCCGGCGTGAAGCCGCGCACGAGCAGCCAGTCGCTGCGGGAGTCTTCGCCGTAGCCGCCGCCCTGCGCGCCGGCCGTGTACCAGACCGCTTCCTCGATGCCGTGAATGGCGCGTTCGCGCATCTGTTCGGCGCTGACGACCGAGATCGACTGCGGGATCTCGACGATCGGCGTGTCGGTCTTCGTGACCGTGTCGGTTTCCTTGACGATCGGCGCGGTGACGTTGACGGTTTCGAGCGTGCTGGTTGCATCGTCGGCCGCGGTCGCGGTCGCGGTCGCGGCCGCGGCGGCGACGGTCGCGGCCAGAGCGGCAGCGATGCCGAGGGTCGGGCGAAGCCTGCGCGGCTGCGCAGCGAAGGAAACTACGGTCATGGGGAACTCGACGGCATGGGGAAGACGTGCCGGCCGGGATGGAGCCTCGCGCCGGTCGATTCCGCGAGGATAGATCAAATGCGAATCATTCTCACTCGCAGCCGAGCGCGCCCGGTTGCGCT
>CAMLLF010000721.1 GCA_946480705.1 uncultured Lysobacteraceae bacterium
CGTGCGCTTCCAGGGCCGCATCACCGCGTGGCGGGACGACCGGGGCTTCGGCTTCATCACGCCCGACGGCGGCGGCGAGCACGTCTTCGTGCACTTCCGGAATTTCCCGCGTGGCGGTCGCCGTCCTGCCCAGGACGATCGCGTGAACTACACGGCCGAGCGCGACGAGCGCGGCCGGCTGCGGGCGGCGAGCGCGGCTCATGTCGTTACGACGAAATCGCCGTCGTCGTCGTTCCGGCATGGCAGGCGACCCGGGCTGCTCGCCGTTGCTGTCGCGTTCCTGCTGCTGGTGCCGGCGCTGGTTGCTCTGGGCCGTTTGCCCGCCGCAATTGCCGTCGTCTATGTCGTCATGTGCATCGTGACGTTCGGCGCCTATGCGCTCGACAAGGAGGCGGCGAGGGCGGATCGCTGGCGCACGCCGGAAAGCACGCTCCACATGCTCGGCCTGTTCGGCGGCTGGCCGGGCGCGCTGCTTGCGCAGCAGCTGCTGCGTCACAAGTCGAAGAAGGCGTCGTTCATCGCCGCGTTCTGGTTTTCCGCCGCCGTGAATGCGAGCGTGCTCCTCTGGATGCTCACGCCGTCCGGCAGCGAGTTCCTGACGTCGCTGACGAGCGGAAGGTAGGGCCCGCGTGCGCGCGCCGATCCGGCGGCAAGCGGTGCCCGTCCGCTATGGCCGCCCTCGCTTGACGCCCCTCGCACGCTGCCCCATATCGATCGCCTCGCCGTTCCCGCTGCAGTCGATCGTGTTGATTCCATGCCGCTGACGCATTTCCATCCCGCCGTCGCCCGCTGGTTCGAGCGCACGTTTCCCGCGCCGACCGCGGCGCAGGCCGCCGCGTGGCCGGCGATCCGCGCCGGGCGCAACACGCTTGTCGCGGCGCCGACCGGATCGGGCAAGACGCTGACCGCGTTTCTCGCCGCGCTCGACGAACTCGTGCGGCGCGGGCTCGAGGACGGCGGGCTGCCCGACGAAACCGCCGTCGTCTACGTCTCGCCGCTGAAGGCGCTGTCCAACGACATCCGCCTGAATCTCGAAGCGCCGCTCGCGGGCATCCGCGAGGAACTCGCCGCGCTCGGCCTGCCCGATGTGGAGATCCGCACGACCGTGCGCACGGGCGACACGCCGGCCGCGGAGCGGCAGCAGGCGTTCCGCAAGCCGCCGCACATCGTCGTCACGACGCCCGAATCCCTGTACGTGCTGTTGGGTTCGGCGTCGGGCCGCGCGATGCTGTCGACGGTGCGCACGATCATCGTCGACGAAATCCACGCCGTCGCCGCGAGCAAGCGCGGCAGCCATCTCGCGCTGTCGATCGAGCGCCTGCAGGCGCTGTGCGCGCAGCCGCTCGTGCGCGTCGGACTGTCGGCGACGCAGAAGCCCATCGACGCGGTCGCGCGCTTCCTCGTCGGCGCCGGCGACGGCGCGACCGCGCCGGACTGCGAGATCGTCGACATCGGCTACGGCAAGGAACGCGACCTCGCGCTCGAACTGCCGCCGACGCCGCTGTCGGCGGTCATGTCGACCGACCAGTGGGAACAGGTCTACGAGCGCGTCGCCGAGCTCGTGCGTGCGCATTCGACCACACTGGTATTCGTGAACACGCGGCGCATGGCCGAACGCGCCGCGCGCCACCTCGGCGAGCGGCTCGGCAAGGACGTGGTCGCCGCGCACCACGGCAGTCTCGCGCGCGAACTGCGCCTGGACGCCGAGCAGCGCCTCAAGCGCGGCGAGCTGCGCGTGCTCGTCGCGACCGCGTCGCTCGAACTCGGGCTCGACATCGGCGACGTGAATCTCGTCTGCCAGCTCGGCACGCCGCGGTCGATCGCGGCGTTCCTGCAGCGCGCCGGGCGTTCGGGCCATGCCGTCGGCGGCGTGCCGAAGGCGCGCCTGTTTCCGCAGTCGCGCGACGAACTAATCGAATGCGCCGCGCTGCTCGACTGCGTGCGCCGCGGCGAGCTCGACGCGCTGCGCATCCCGGTCGCGCCGCTCGACGTGCTGTCGCAGCAGCTCGTGGCCGAGACCGCGAGCCGCGACTGGGACGAGGACGCGCTGTATGCGCTCGTGCGCCGCGCCGCGCCCTACGCAAACCTGTCGCGCACCGACTACGCGGCGGTCGTGCGCATGCTCGCCGAAGGCTTCACGACGCGCCGCGGCGCGCGCGCGGGCTACCTGCACCGCGACGCGGTCCACAAGCGCCTGCGCGAACGCAAGGGTGCGCGCATGACCGCGCTGATGTCCGGCGGCACGATTCCCGATACCGGCGACTACGCGGTCGTGCTCGAACCGGAATCGCACACGATCGGCACGGTCAACGAAGATTTTGCGATCGAAAGCCTGTCGGGCGACGTGTTCCAGCTCGGCAACGCGAGCTACCGCATCCTGCGCGTCGAGCCCGGCCGCGTGCGCGTCGAAGACGCCAGGGGCCTGCCGCCGAACATTCCGTTCTGGCTCGGTGAAGCGCCGGGCCGCAGCGACGAACTCTCCACCGGCGTGTCGCGGCTGCGCGAAGACGTTGCCGCCGCGATCGCCGCCGGCGGCGCGGAAGCCGCGCTGCAATGGCTCATGCGCGAGGTCGGGCTCGACGAGGAAGCGTCGCGGCAGATCGTCGACTATCTCGGCAAGGCGATCGCGGCGCTCGGCGAACTGCCGACGCAGTCGCGCATCGTGCTGGAGCGCTTCTTCGACGAATCCGGCGGCACCCAGCTCATCGTGCATTCGCCCTACGGCAGCCGGCTCAATCGCGCCTGGGGTCTCGCGCTGCGCAAG
>CAMLLF010000722.1 GCA_946480705.1 uncultured Lysobacteraceae bacterium
TGCTGATCGAGTCGCGGCGCCTTCTGCAACGGCTCGACGATGTCGGCGTCGAGCTTCCGCATGGCCTGAAGCGTCTCGTCGATCGGGAGCGCCTCATCGAGCGGGCCGGCCGACTGGACCGGCGGCGGCAGCAGTGCCGCAAGCATCAACGCGAGGCATTGAATCCTGGACATTCCTGTTTTTCCTGTACTGCCGGCGCGGCGACGAGTGCGACATTCTGCCGTGGAAGACGATGGAACTGACGCCGCTCGTACATACGCGCGTCGACGCGCAGTCTGCGAAGCTTCGCGGAAACCCATCCGCGCTCATGCCCATCCGGCTCGTTGGGCGCTCAAGCCCGTCAGAACCGGCGGTTCCGGACGACCGTCTTTCACCGCTTCGAAGGGACGGTTTTGACTCGCTCGCAAAAAGCGCCGAAAGCAACGATTTTCGTGCGTTGAAAGGGTCGCCCTTCGTAGTCCCGGCAGAACCTCAACTCGCAGGCTCATCGAGCGACACGGCCCTGCCGCGGTTCTCGGCCGCCGAAGCCCGCGGCAAACACCCCGCCCCTTCCAGCGCCGCCTCGACGGCCTCGTCGAGCGGCGTGTGCGGCTCTTGGCCCAGCGCGGCGACCAGCCGCGCATTGCCCATCCGCATCGGCTCGCGCCAGAGGTAGCGCATCTCGCGCAGCTCGCGAAACGTCGCGACGAACGGCGATGCGAGCGTAACGAGCCACCACGGAAACGCGCGGATCTTCGGCGCGTTGCCGCTGCGGCGCGCGACGACGCGACGGATTGCCGCGGCCATTTCTGTCCCGTCGGCGTCCCAGTCTCCGGCCATGTGGAACGCCGCGAACGGTTCGAGCGCTTCGCGCCGTGCGAGCAGTTGCACCATGGTGCGTGCGACGTCGGGCAGATAGGCCCACTGGTGGCCGACGCCGCGCGCGCCCGGCAGGTTGACGGCCGTGACCGCGCGGCCGGGCGTGATCAGTCCCTGCGAGAACCAGTTGTTGCCGGGCCTCGGACCGAAGAAATCGCCGGCGCGCACGACGATGACGCGGGCGCCGCGCGCCGGGGCGGCACGCAGGCGCCGTTCGAGTTCGACGCGGATCGCGCCTTTGCGCGTCCGCGGGTTTTGCGGCGATGCCTCGGTCACGTCGGGAAACGCATCCGGGCCGAAGTTGTAGACCGTGCCGGGCAGCACGACGGCAGCGCCATGCTCGGCGGCCGCGGCAATCGTGTTGTCGATCATCGGCAGCACGAGTTCGGTCCAGCGGCGGTAGCCCGGCGGATTCACCGCGTGAACGATGACGCTGCAGCCTTGCGCGGCGGCGACGACATCGTCGCGGTTCATCGCGTCGCCGCGGATCCAGGTGATGCCGTCGCGCGCCGGCGGCGTGCCGCGCGTCAGCGCGCGCACGTCCCAGCCGGCTTCGCGCAGTTCGCGGGCGACTTCGCCGCCGATGCCGCCGGTGGCGCCCAGTACCAGTGCCGTCGTGTTGCTGTGCATGCAATTTCTCCCAGGGGTGCGGGAGCAGTCTGGGCGCCGGAGCATCCGAACGGAATTGACTAAATCCGTGGGTCGGCTATACAGATTCGTATGACCGACGAACCCAGCTGGGAACTCTATCGCTCCTATCTCGGCGTGCTGCAGGAAGGCTCGCTGTCGGGCGCGGCCCGCGCGCTGGGGCTGGCGCAGCCGACCGTGGGACGGCACGTCGAAGCATTGGAGACGTCGCTCGGGCTCGCACTGTTCACGCGTTCACAGCTCGGGCTGCTGCCGACGCCGGCGGCGCTGGAGCTCAAGCCGTTCGCCGAAGCGATGCGCAGTTCCGCCGCGGCGCTGATGCGTGCGGCGCAGAGCCAGGGCGGCGTGAAAGGCACGGTGCGGATCAGCGCGAGTGAAGTCGTCGGTGCCGAGGTGCTGCCGGCGATCGTCGCGCCGTTGCGATCGGCGCATCCGCAGCTCTCGATCGAACTCGTGCTGACCAACCGCGTGCAGGACCTGCTGCAGCGCGAGGCGGACATCGCGATCCGCATGACGGCGCCGACGCAGGCGGCGCTGATCGCACGTCGCATCGGTGCCGTCGAGCTGGGTCTGCACGCGCACCCGCGCTATCTCGACGATTACGGCACGCCGCGCACGCTGACAGAACTGTCCGGGCACGCGCTGATCGGCTTCGACGAGGAAACGCCGTTCCTGCGCGGCGCGCGCAAGGCGTTGCCGGCGTGGCGTCGCGACGCGTTCGCCCTGCGTACCGACAGCGATCTCGCGCAGCTCGCGCTGATTCGCGCCGGTGCGGGCATCGGGATCTGCCAGGTTCCGCTCGCACGACGCACGCCGGAACTCGTGCGCGTGCTGCCCGATGCGTTGTCGTTTCCGCTGGAGACCTGGGTCACGATGCACGAAGACCTGCGGCACAGCGCGCGGTGCAAGGCGGCATTCGATGCAGTGGTCGCGGGACTGGAGCGGTACCTGGCGTGAGCGCGGCGCACCGACGCGTTGCGACGCCGATGTCACCGCGAAGCGGCGCCGACTGACGCCTTCTTCGCCCGGGCAGCTTTTGCGCGATCCGACGCGCCGTCGGCCTCATGGGCTTCAGCGAGGCTGTCCCACGCATTGACCGATGCGGGGAACAACCGCGTGTTCAACGTGAACACGGGAATCGAAACTGCGGTGCCGAGGTTGGAACGGATCGCATAGCCCGTGTTGTTGACGACGCGTTCGAGCGGCAGGTCGCGTAGCGCGCCGTCGGCCGCCAGCGTGTCGGCGAACTGCTGTATCG
>CAMLLF010000723.1 GCA_946480705.1 uncultured Lysobacteraceae bacterium
GCGTTTTCGACTCCCGCCCCTCAAAACCCGCTTTCGAAAATCAGATCCGAATTCATGCGCAGCACGGCCGTGTTCCAGATCTGCGAGCCGAACTGCTTGCGCGCGATGCCGGCGACGACGGGGCGCAGCGCCGACAGGGTCATGGCCGTCGGCAGGTCTTCCCCGTTCGTGGTCAGGTCGAACGCGACGACGCGCACGCCGTCGTTGTCGAAGGTCGTGTCGAGCGTGCCGTCGAACAGCGTGCGTCCGACGAAGAAATCGTATTGCGCCGCGCCGGCGCGGTCGATCCAGCCGGCCGCGGTCACGGTGTCGTCCGGGCGCATGACAAGTGCGCGGATCTTCGTGCCTTCCTCGCGCGTGAGGTCGGTCAGCCCGTTCGTACCGAACGTGTCCAGCACGTCGCCCTCGGGATTCATCGCCATGAGGAAACTCGCCGGCGTCTGCGAGTTGTCCGCATCGAGATTGACCGCCACGAAGATGCGCCGCTGGATGAAGCCGCCGGCGATCGTGCGCTGCGCCGCCGTGATCGCGCCGACCTCCCAGCTGCCGAGCAGGTTCATCGCCGAATAGCCATCGTCGCCGAACGTCGGGTCGCGCTGGCCGTTCGTGCCGACGCAGACGACGAGCGGCGTGCGGCGCTCGTTCGGATCGCTGGGCACTTCCTGATAGCCGCCGAGCAGCAGGCGCCCGGCCGGGTCGAGCGCGATCGAGGTCAGCGTTTCGTCGACCCACGCGGTGCCGTCGACGCGCCCCGCGTTGAACCAGCCTTGATTGCCGAACCCCGCGTCGGGCAGGCCGTTGGCGAGCAGGCGCAGCGCGAGAAAATCCGGCGGCCCGCCGTTGCCGCAGCTGCCGCAGATGCCGGCAAGCACGATCTTGCCGTCGGGCTGTCGCAGCGCCTTCGTGAACAGCAGGCTCGCGCCGGTGCCGAGCGGATGCGACGTGACGACGTACTTGCCACCCGTGCCGAATGACGGATCGAGCTGCCCGTTCGGCAGCAGGCGTATCAGCGCCGGATATTGATACGGCTGCACCGCAATGCCGGCATGTCCGACGACGAGCAGCGAACCGTCGGCCTGCGCGAACGCGGCGACCGCGCGATCGTCGGCGCCCGGCATGATGTCGAACGGCACGACGACGCTGCCGAGATTGCCGAACATCGTGTCGACGTCGCCGTTGCGCGTGAAGCGCACGACCGAGAAGTCGCGATTGTTGTTGCCGTTGTCGATCCACCCGGCTACCGCGATGGAACCGTCCGCAAACGTGGCCACCGCCGTGGTCTCGGCCTGGACCTGTCCATCGGGCCAGGCGAACGTCGCCTTGCCGTCGCTCGAGAAACTCGTATCGGGATCGCCGTCGTCGGCGACGGCCGAAGCCGCGGCAAACGCGAGACAGAACGGCAGTGCGAGACGCAGCAGGCGGGACATGACGGTGCTCCGGCGGACGGGTTCTGCCCTCGTCCACGGCAAGCACGCGCCGCGGGGGCCATCAGAGCGGCGGCTCGAACCCGTTGCGCATGATCACGTCACCCGCGCCGAGGCTCAGCACTTCGAGCGCGTCGAGCCGCGCCTCGCCGTTCGCGCCGGCGGTCTTCTGCACCGCCAGATTCAATGTGCCGTCGCTGACCGTCACGACATCGCCGATGCGCAGCGCGTTGCGCAGACCCGCCCAGCGGTACAGATCGAAGCCGGCGAGCATCGGCGCGCCTTCGAGCGCGACGTCGATGCCGCGCGCGACCGCGGTGAACCAGCGCCACTCGGCGAAATGCAGCACGACGAGATAGCGCCCGTTCGGCACGCTGAGCGCATAGCTGAAACTGTTGCCGCGCCGCATCGTGCGATACAGCGCGTCGTCCTGCGTGCCCATGAGGCTCGTCACGCCGGTCGTCAGCGCTTCGGTCGCGCCGCCGGTGAACGATGCGTCGGCGACGAACGGCTGTCCCGTGCTCAATGTCAGCGCCGGTCCGCCGCTGTTGATCGCGACGAGCGCCGGCCGTGGCGCGCCCGCGCCGAGCACGAGCACGCTCGCGCGCGCGGCCGTCTCGAGCGCGCCGTCGCTCGCGCGCATCTCGAACCGATAGAGCCCCGGCTGCGCCGGCGTGAACCAGGCCAGCGCCGGCGTCGCCGCATCGACCTCGATCGCGGCCGCGGACGGGCTCTCGATCAGCGTGAACGTCACGCCCGGCACCGCCTGCGGCTGCGCGTCGTCGTCGACGAGCGCGCGCAGGCGCAGCGGCTGCCCGACCGTCGCGACCGGTTCGACCCAGAGCGCCGCGCGCGGCGCGCGATTGGCCGGCACCGGATGCGTCACGCGCACGCTGCGCGAGAACGTGGTGTTGCCGCCGTAGTTCGCGACATGACTCGTGCCGGTCGCCTGCAGCCGCAACGTCGTCGTCGCGTTCGGCGGAATCGCGAGCGCGCCGGTCGTGAAGCTCGTCGTGCCGGCCGCGGTGCCCTGCAGCGCGCCGAAGACATAGTTGACCACCGTCGGTACGGCGTCGGCCGCGATCGTGCCGGCCGTCGCGGTACTCGCGGCATTCGTATACCAGCGCAGCGCCGTCGAGGGCGTCGTCAGAGTCACGCGCGGGCCGGTCGCGACCATCGGCAGGCGCCAGCGCTGCGCGAGCATCCATGGCGCGAGCTTCGCGACCTTGTAGGTCTCGGTCCAGATGCCGTGATCGCCGCTCGCGAATTCCGTGTACAGCGGATCGCCGCCGCCGGCGCGCAGGGTCGTCACGCTCGTGCGCGAATTGTCGACCGGCAC
>CAMLLF010000724.1 GCA_946480705.1 uncultured Lysobacteraceae bacterium
GAATGCCGCCGCCGCTGCCGGCGCCGCCGCCCGAACCGCCGCCCAGCAGGTTGCCGAAGCGTTCGCGCAACCGTCGCAGCGCGTCTTCCATATCCGGGCCTTTCTGATTGCCGCGCCAGGGGTCGCGTTTGCCCGGCTCATTCCATGCCATGAGTTGACCTCGTCATTGCGCGCGCCGTCGCCGGCGCGCCGTGGTTGAACATCCGTCTCCGCGTCCGTCGCCGTCCGCAGTCGCCGCATCGTTCCGCCGCCGGGTCGCGCGAGCCATCCGCGACGCGTCCGCAGCATTGCCGCGGTCCGCGTCACGCACCGTCTCGCGATGAAATCCGCCGGGAATTCCGTCGCGCTACCACCAGGACAGGACAGTGGGGAAAACGGTTGTCCGGTCGGCAACCGTTGAGACGGACGCGGAAGCGTCGTCGGGGACGGATTGCGGCAGGATTGTACCGGAATCGATCGACACGCATGCCGCCGCCCGGGGAACGATCTCGTTTCAGATCGGGACGCCCGCAGCGGACTCAAGCCCGCCGGAGGTCATGGCATCGTCGCGGGCCGATCCGCGTACCGTCAGTCGGCGCAACATCAGTCCACGCGCGCTTCCGGCACGGTCGCAGCCAGCGCGGCACGCAGATAGCTGCCGTCGCCGTCGGCGAGGCCGAACAGCGCCTGCAGCCGCGATCGCGGCGCGTCGAGCGCGAGCAGCCAGCCGCCGTCGTCGGCCGCGGCTTCGGTGCGAACGGCACCGGCCTCGTAGAGCCGCGCCCGCAGGCGCCCCTGCGACGGCGCGAGATGCAGCTCGGTGCGCACGCGGTCGCGTCCGAGCTGCTCGACGACGGCTTCCTGCAGCAGGTCGAGCCCCAGCCCCTGCATCGCCGACAGCCAGACGCGCGGCTGCAGGCCGCCGTCGATGTCGTCGCGACGCGGCAGGGCGCCGTCGATGCTGTCGATCTTGTTGTAGACCAGCACCTGCGGAACGTCCGACGCGCCGATCTCGGCCAGCACCGCGGCGACATCGCCCATGCGCTGATCGCGTTCGGGATCGGACGCGTCGACCACATGCAGCAGCAGATCGGCGTCGCGCGTCTCGGCCAGCGTCGACTGGAACGCGGCGACGAGATCGTGCGGCAGGTCGCGGATGAAGCCGACCGTGTCGGCCAGCACGAACGGGCCGCAGGGCAGTCCGTCGATGCGGCGCAGGGTCGGGTCGAGCGTCGCGAACAACTGATCGGCGGCGTAGACGCTCGCGCCGCTGAGCCGGTTGAACAAGGTCGACTTGCCCGCGTTGGTATAGCCGACCAGCGACACCAGCGGCACCGCGTTGCGCAGCCGGCTGCGGCGCGTCTGCTCGCGCTGCTGGGCAACCTTGTCGAGGCGCTCCTGCAACTGCTGGATACGGCCGCGCAGCAGGCGCCGATCGAGTTCGAGCTTGGTTTCGCCGGGGCCGCGCAGGCCGATCGAGCCGCCGCGCTGGCTGTCGAGACCGCTCCAGCCGCGCACCGCGCGCGTGGCCATGTGCTTGAGCTGGGCGAGTTCGACCTGAAGCTTGCCTTCGTGCGAGCGCGCGCGCAGCGCGAAGATATCGAGGATCAGGCCGGTGCGGCCGATCACGCGGCACTCGCAGTATTTCTCGAGATTGCGCTCCTGCACCGGACTCAGGATGTCGTTGACGAGGATCAGGTCGGCGTCGTTGGCCAGCTTGACCTCGCGCAGTTCGTCGACCTTGCCGGTGCCGAGCAGGAAGCGCGCGTTCGGCGTGTCGACGCGCGCGAACAGCTGCGCGACGACGCCGGCGCCGGCCGACGCGGCGAGTTCGGCGAACTCGGCCAGACGCGCGGCCGCGTCGGAGTCGCCGGCCCGTATCGTCTGGACGAGCACGGCGCGCTCGCCCTTTGCAGCGCGATCGTACAGAGCGCTCAGCCTTCGTGCGTGTCGGCGTGGTCGGCGTCGGCGTGATCGCCGCCGCCCTGGCCGTGATGGCCCTCGCCGAGCCGGACGTTGCGGCTCGGGACGACGGTCGAGATCGCGTGCTTGTAGACCATCTGGCTGACCGTGTTGCGCAACAGCACGACGAACTGGTCAAACGATTCGATCGTGCCCTGGAGCTTGATGCCGTTGACGAGGTAGATCGACACCGGCACACGCTCACGGCGCAACGCGTTCAGAAACGGATCCTGCAGCGACTGCCCTTTTGACATTGGTGATTCTCCTGGAGCGAACCGGAAAAAAAGCAGCGGGGAATGCGCGCCAGAACCCGGCGCCCCGGTCCAAGTGTCCGGATCTTAACCGGGATTGAATGCGGCGAGAACGTCGACCGCGTTATGAAACGCGCGTCGGACGTGCGCCATCGAGAAACAGGTTCAGCGCGCTGGCGGCGGTCTCGGCGAGACCGGCACGCTCCGGGTCGAGCCAGCGCGCGTCGAGTTCGGCACGCAGCATCGTGATCTGGCGCTTGGCGAGCTGCCGCGTCGCGAAGACGCCGCGGTCGCGCAGTTCGTCGCCGGAAAACTCGCCGTCGAGGTACTGCCAGACCTGCCGATAGCCGACCGCACGCATCGCCGGCAGGTCGGGATGAATGCCGGCACGTGCGCGCAGCGCCTCCACTTCCTCGATCAGCCCGCCCGCGAGCATCGCGTCGAAGCGTTCGGCGATGCGCGCGTGCAATGGACCGCGGTCGTCCGGCACGAGCGCGAGGCGCAGCAGCCGGTACGGCGGCCGCTGTTCGCGACCCAGCTGCTGTTCGCTGAGCGGCCGCCCGCCCACTG
>CAMLLF010000725.1 GCA_946480705.1 uncultured Lysobacteraceae bacterium
ATTTCGACGGTGCGGGCAATCCCGCGCTGATCGGCGGGGAAACCGCCGCGCCGCTGTTCTTCCGCATCGCCGACGCGATCCTCGCGCGCGACCGCACGCTGGCCGAGCCCGCGTGGACCGTGCCCGACGGCGTACGCAAAGTGGAAATCTGCCTCGCGAGCGGCGACCTGCCGAACGCCTGGTGCCCGCAGCGCGGCACGACCTGGTTCATGCCGGGTCGCTCGCCGATCCGCGTCAGCACCGTGCATCGTCCGGTCACGATCGACGTGAGCACCGGCGCGGTCGCGTGCCCCCCGTTCGATCCGGCGACGACGCGCACCGAGGTCTACGAGTTCTGGCCGTCGGATCTCGCCCGCGTGTTCGCCCAGGCCGGCATTCCGCGGCGCAAGCCGCCGCCCGACGCGGCCTGCGAGCGCAGCGGCGACGGCGATGCGCCGCGCATCACCTCGCCGCTGCGCGGTGCCGCGTACACGATCCGCGCGCGCCACGGCGCGACCGCCGACGAGGCGCGCGTCGCCTTCAATGCGACCGTCGACGCCGGCGTGCGCGAGGTCTATTGGTTCGTCGACGACGACTACGTCGGTGCCGTGCCGGCCGGCGAAACGCTGTTCTGGAGGCCGCTCGCCGCAGGCTCGCATCGGGCGCGCGTCGTCGACGACCACGGCCGCAGCGAGACGCGCGAGCTGCGCGTGGTGGCGGTGGACTGACCGTCGCGCAGCGCTCAGAGCAGTCCGTGCGTCAGCCGCTTGAGCTCCGTCGCGAACGTCGTGAGGAATTCCTTCATCGCGGATGACTTGCGCCAGACCAGCGCGATGCGTCGGCTCGGCGCGCGGCTGCGGAACGGCAGCAGGTGAATCGAGTCGGACTGCACCACGGGCGGCCGTACCGCGAGCAGCGGCAGCAGCGTGATGCCGACGTTCGCCGCGACCATCTGGCGCAGCGTTTCGAGGCTGGTCGCGCGGAAGCCGTCGCGTTCGCTCGCACCGGCGAGCTGGCAGACGTCGAGCGCCTGATCGCGCAGGCAGTGGCCGTCCTCGAGCAGCAGCAGGCTTTCGCTTTCGAGATCGTCGACCGCGAGCGACTTGCGCTTGGCGAGCCGGTGCTGGGTCGGCACGGCGAGCAGGAAGGGTTCGTCGAACAGCACGTCCGCATGCAGCTGGTCGTCGTGCAATGGCAGGGCGAGCACGGCGGCGTCGAGCCGCCCCTCGCGCAGCCGCGCGAGCAGCGTCTCGGTCTTTTCCTCGGTCAGCAGCAGTTCGAGCCGCGGAAAGCGGGTGCGCAGCCCCGGGATCACATGCGGCAGCAGATACGGGCCGAGCGTCGGGAAGATGCCGAGGCGCAGACTGCCCGATTCAGGGTCCTTCGTGCGCCGCGCGATCGCGCGGATCTGTTCGACCTCGTCGAGCACATGGCGCGCGCGCGTCGCAATCTCGCGCCCGACCTCGGTCAGCAGTATCTTGCGCGGGGTTCGTTCGACCAGCGCCACGTCGAGCTCGTCTTCCAGCTTCTTGATCTGGGTGGACAGCGTGGGTTGGCTGACGAAACTCGCATCGGCGGCGCGGCCGAAGTGCTTGTGTTCGGCCAGGGCGACCAGATAACGCAGATCTCGCAGGTTCATGGCGATGTCATAGCCCGAATCTATCGTCGCGATGCTATCAATTGATTGGCTAGATGGAAATGCGGCGCGTAAGCTGCGCCGGTCCGTTTTACTCCCTTCGACCGAAGGGACTCGCATTCAACCCCAAGGAGTGAACCATGCTCAGCGTTGGTGAGAAGTTTCCGCAGTTCAACGTCAAGGCCACCGTTTCGACGGATCTGAAGAACGCCTTCGTCGACATCAACAACGACACCTACAAGGGCAAGTGGCTCGTCGTGTTCTTCTATCCGAAGGACTTCACCTTCGTCTGCCCGACCGAGATCACCGGCTTCGCCAAGCTCAACCAGGCCTTCCTCGACCGCGACGCGCAGGTCCTGACCGGTTCGACCGACTCGGAATTCGTGCACCACGCATGGCGCACGCATCACAAGGACCTCAACGGTTTGCCGTTCCCGATGCTGGCCGACGTCAAGCGCGAACTGACCTCGGCGCTGGGCATCCTCGACAAGGAAGCCGGCGTGGCGCAGCGCGCGACGTTCATCGTCGACCCGCAGGGCATCATCCGCTTCGTCTATGTGACCGACCTGTCGGTCGGCCGCAATCCGGAAGAAGTGCTGCGCGTGCTCGACGCGCTGCAGACCGACGAACTCTGCCCGTGCAACTGGCACCAGGGCGAAGACGTCATCAAGGTCGCCTGATCGCGACCGCTCCGCTCGCCGGCATTGCCGGCGAGCGGTTCCCGCGATGCGCCCGGCGCATCGCGCAATTCGACGGCCGGCCGGGCCACGCGCGATTTCCCGCCGCAATCCGGCCTGCCAGTCCATTTTTATCTTTTGATAACAAGTGCCGATCCGCAGCCGCGGTCGCGCCGCAGAGGAGCGCTTCATGAGTGTCGCCGAACTCAAGTCCCAGATCCCCGACTACGCCAAGGATCTGCGTCTCAACCTCGATTCCGTGCTCAGCGAAGGCGGTGCGCCGGGCCTGAGCCGCAAGCAGATCGCACTGATCGCGCTGGCCTCGGCCATCGCGTCGCGCCACGAACCGCTGGTCGCGGCGCTGGCGGCCGAAGGTGCGGCGCATGCGAGCGAAGCCGAACTCAACGGCGCGCGCACGGCGGCTGCGATCATGGCGATGAACAAC
>CAMLLF010000726.1 GCA_946480705.1 uncultured Lysobacteraceae bacterium
CGGCGGCCAGGCTTGGTGATGTCCGCGTCATCGAAGCGTCAGTCAACGGCCGCAACGTGCGCCGCGTGCGGCTCGGCCCGCTGCGCGACGTCGACGAAGCCGACCGCCTGTCCAGCGAACTTCGCCGCCTCGGCCTGGGCGAACCCCGGGTCGCGATCGACTGATCGAGGAAACACGCTGTTCCCGCATCCCGGCGCGACACCCCGCGCCGGGATGCGCCGAATCTCCTTCATGCCGGCGTGCGCCGGCTCACCTGTACGGAAGAACCATGTCGCATCGCTTCAATCTGCTCGCCAGCGTCCTGTTGACCACCTGCGCCGGCCTCGCCGCCGCGCAGACGCCGGCCTCCGCGCCGACGCCGAAACCGGCCGTGGCCGTGCCGAGCGCGATCAACGCGCCGATGCCGCCGCCGCCGACGCTCGATGCGAAGGCCTGGGTGCTCATGGACTACGCGACCGGGCAGGTGCTCGCATCGAGCAATCCCGACGAGCGCGTCGAACCCGCGTCGATCACCAAGATCATGACGTCCTACGTCGTCTCGGCCGAGCTCGCCGCGGGCAAGGTCAAGCCCGACGACGAGGTTTTCATCAGCGAAAACGCCTGGCGCGGCGGCGGCGCCGGCACCGACGGCTCGACGAGCTTCCTCGCGCTCAATTCCAAAGTGAAGCTGCACGACCTGCTCATGGGCATGATCGTGCAGTCGGGCAACGACTCGGCGATAGCGCTGGCCGAACACCTGGCCGGCTCGGAAGCCGTGTTCGCCGACCTCATGAACGAATACGCCAAGCGCCTGGGCCTCGCCAACACGCATTTCGTCAATGCGAGCGGCCTGTCCGCGCCGGACCACTACACCACCGCGCACGACATCGCGCTGCTGTCGCGCGCGCTGATCCGCGACTACCCCGAGGACTACAAGATCTACGCGATCAAGGAGTTCGAGTGGAACGGCATCAAGCAGCACAACCGCAACGCGCTGCTGTGGCGCGACGGTTCCGTCGACGGCATCAAGACCGGCCATCATTCGGGCGCGGGCTATTGCCTGGCTGCGTCGGCCAAGCGCGACGACGAGCGCCTGATCACCGTGGTCATGGGCACGAAGGGCGAGAAAGTCCGCGCCGACATGACCCAGGAACTGCTGAACTACGGCTTCCGTTTCTACGAGACGCACAAGCTCTACAGCGCGGACAGGCCCGTGGCGGAACCGACCTTGTGGAAGGGGCTGGCCGACACCATTCAGCTCGGCGTGACGCAGGACGTGCTCGTGACGCTGCCGCGCGGCCGCTATGCCGATCTGAAGGCGGCCATGGATGTGCCGGGCCGGTTCGTGGCGCCCTACACCAAGGGCCAGAACCTCGGCACGCTGCGCATCACGCTCGACGGCAAGCCTTTGGTCGAGCGTCCCATCGTCGCGCTGCAGGAGTACCCTGAAGCCGGCTTCATGCGCCGTCTCGGCGACGGCATCATGCTCTGGTTCAAGAGCGACGAGGCCGTGCAGCCGAGCAAGCAACCGGATACGAAGTAATGCGCAACCTCGACGACATCCAGCCCGAATCGCCGCAGCAGGGATTCCAGTTTCCCGGGCTGTTCGAGATCACCGCGATGGGCAATGCGACGGCCGATCTCGCCGTGCGCGTGCCCGCGCTGCTCGACGGCATTGGCCTCAGCGTGCTCGACGGCAGCCTGCGCACGCGGCCGTCGCGCGAAGGCAACTATCTGTCGGTGACGGTCAGCTTCACCTGCCCGAGCCGCGAGAAGTACGACGCCGCGCATGAAGTGCTGCGCGCCGATCCGGATATCCGCTGGACCCTGTGATGAGCGACCTGCTGCCGGTACGCGTGCGCCAACTGCCGGGCCTGTGGCCTTACGAACCGGTCTGGCGCGCGATGCAGGCATTCACCGATGCGCGCACGGCCGAGACGGTCGACGAATTCTGGCTGCTGCAGCACGAGCCCGTGTTCACGCTCGGCCAAGCCGGCAAGACCGAGCACGTGCTGGCCCCCGGCGACATTCCTGTCATTCCGGTCGACCGCGGCGGACAGGTCACGTATCACGGTCCGGGCCAGATCATGGCCTATGTGCTGGTCGACCTGCGCCGCCGCGGCATCGGCGTGCGCGAGCTCGTGCACCGCATCGAGCAGGCCGTGATAGAGACCCTGGAAAATTGGAACATCCTCGCGCAGCGCCGCGACGGCGCGCCCGGCGTCTACGTCGGCGACGCCAAAGTGGCCGCGCTCGGCCTGCGCGTCCGGCGCGGCTGCTCGTTCCACGGCCTGGCCTTCAACGCGGCCATGGACCTCGAACCGTTCCACCGCATCAATCCCTGTGGTTATAAGGGGTTGGCGGTGACCCAGGTGCTAGACTTGGGGGGCCCGGCCAGTCTGGCGGTGCTGCAGGCCAGCCTCGTCGAGGAACTCGCGCGACAGCTCGGATTGCGGCCTCAGCCGGCCGATCCCGTCATTCCCGCGGCATCCGTTCCGATCGCCGCCCTCGCGTGAGTCGCATGGAATCCTCGACCTCCACCAAGGCCATCCCCATCGTCGTCGTCGGCGAAAAACAGCTCGGCGAAGACAAGATCGCGCGCAACCGCGCCGTGTTCGACCAGGCGCCCAAGCTGCGCAAGCCCGACTGGATCCGCGTGCGCATTCCGCCGGGCAACGCGGTCGCCAGGCTCAAGGCCAAGCTGCGCGAGAACCGGCTCGTCACGGTCTGCGAGGAAGCGAGTTGCCCGAACA
>CAMLLF010000727.1 GCA_946480705.1 uncultured Lysobacteraceae bacterium
GATGTCGGCGGCGTGCGTCGGGGGACCCATGAACAGTTCTGACCGGCAGCAAGAGCGGTCTTCTAACACAACGCGAAGACGTAGGTTGCACTGAGCCGCAGGCGAACCGCAAACGTCGAGGTCGTCGCTTCCGGCGAGCGTCCGGCAAAGGAAGCGATGCCGCAATGGCTCCGCGCTCGCATCTCCTTCGGCACGGGTTCTTTGCCGCGCAGTCACCGCGACGTTGCGGTTCGCCCGCGGCTTGCCGCACCTGCCTCGGTTCTGATAATGCCTTGCGGATGCGCCCGGCGACGGCGGTGTCTCCGCTCTTTTCGGCGATCTCGAGCGCGGCGGCGAGTTCGACGCGCGCTGCGCCGCGCCGATCGCGCGCTCCTCGAATCGGGCGCGACCATCCTGGGCGTGGCCTTCCTCGTGCAAGGCGCGCTGCGCCGCGCCGCTCGCCGACGTGCGGCGGCGGGCGGCCGGAGGGAACGCGAAGGTCGATCGCGTCCGGCGAACGCGAAGAACGAGTCTGGCAACGGCAACTGCGCGAGCCGGCTCCGGAGCGCGCAGCCGCGATGTTGGCCGTGATCTTCGTCTGCGCCGAAGCATTGCCCGACTGGCCCGACACGGTGATCGGCATGGCGGAACGAACGTCATGCTGCCGTCGTGTCCCGCGCCCGAGGCGGAAGCGCTCGCAGCGGCGCTGTTCGCGTCCGCGGACTCCACGCACCGCTGAAACGGACGCTGTCCGCGTCCGCGGACTCCACGCACCGATGAAACGGACGCTGTCCGCGTCCGCGGACAGCGGGACAACGAGTGCGCGAGTGCCGCAAACCGCACAACGGCGCCATTGTCGTATCGTTCGGCGGTTGGCACGGGCGTTGCGTAGGCGTCCGTGCCCTGTAACCGCAAAGGACCGCTCGCATGCCGAAGTCTCGCCAGTCGTATCCGTTCCGTGCCGCGATCGCCGCGCTGAGTGCCGCTGTGTTCGCGGTCGCCTGCACGCCGCCGACGCGCACCGGAACCGCAGCGGCGCCGCCCGCCGCCGTCGCACCGGCGGCGAATGCCGCCGACGCGACCGTCGCCGCGGCGAACGCGCTCGCCGACCGCTATGTCGACGCGGTGCTCGATTTCGATCCGACCGTCACGTATTTCAGCGGGGTGCCGGTGAAGTCGCACGACCGCCTGCCGCGCAATTCGGCGGCCGAGATCGCGGCGTGGGACCAGGGCATCGACGCGATGCTCGCGGAACTCGCGACGATCGACGCGACGCCGCTGCGCGGCACGCCGCATGCGGTGACCTATGCGGTGCTGCGCGAAAACCTCGAATCGGACCGCCAGACGCGCGTCTGCCATCGCGAACGCTGGAGCGTCAGCCACATGAACGGCTGGCTCGCGGGTCTCGTCGAAGCCGCGCAGGCGCAGCCCGTGGGCACTGCCGAGGAACGCGACCAGGCCGTCGCGCGCTGGCGCACGCTCGGCCGCTTCATCGACAACGACATCGCCAACCTGCGCACCGGCCTCGCGACGGGCTACAGCGCGCCGAAGAGCGTCGTCGACCGCGTGCTCAAGCAGGTCGACGGCATGATCGCCGGAAAGCCCGAGGACCTGCCGTTCTATTCGCCGGCCAAGCGCGCCGACGACGCGGCGTTCACGGCGCGACTGCGCGACGTCATGACGGCCGACGTGCTGCCGGGACTCGTGCGCTACCGCGACTTCCTGCGCAACGAATACCGCGCGAAGGCCCGCGACAGCGTCGCGCTGTCGGCGCTGCCCGACGGCGAAGCCTGCTATGCCGCGCTGCTGCGCAACAGCACGACCTTGACGCGCAGCCCGCGCGAGGTCTACGAACTCGGCAGGAAGACCGTCGCCGACAACGAGACCAAGGTCGCCGACATCGGCGAACGCCTGTTCGGCACGCGCGACATTCCGACCATCATCGCGAAGGTGGACAAGGAACCGGAAAATCACTTCGACTCGGAAAAACAGCTGCTCGACGAATCGCGCGCCGGCCTCGACCGCGCGCGCGAACTCAGCTCGGCGCTGTTCGCGCGCATGCCCAGGCAACCGGCGATCATCGAACCGTTTCCCGAATTCCAGCGCGGCACCGGCGTGAGCTCGCACTACATTCCGAGCACCGACCCGGCCAAGCCCGGCGAATACCGCATCCAGCTCGAGAACTGGAAGACCGACACGCGCGGCTCGGCCGAGATCACGCTGGTGCACGAGACCTGGCCCGGCCACCATCTGCAGATCGCGCTCGCGAACGAACGGCCCGCGCCGCACCGCATTGCGAAGCTCGGCTTCAACTCGGCCTATCTCGAAGGCTGGGGTCGCTACTCCGAGCGCCTCGCCGAGGAAGCCGGCATCTACAGGACCGAATACGCGAAGATCTCGCGGCGCATCTGGCCCGCGCGCGGCATGGTCGCCGACCCCGGCATGCACCTGTTCGGCTGGACGCGCCAGCAGACCATCGACTACCTCGCCGCGACCGGACGCTTCGGCCGCGCCGGCGCCGAGGACCTGATCGACCGCATGGCCGTGATGCCGGCGCAGCTCACGTCCTACGACTCCGGCGGCCTCGAGATCTTCGCGCTGCGCGAACAGGCCGAGCGCGAACTCGGCACGAAGTTCGACATCCGCGAATTCCACAGCCAGGTCATCGACCACGGCGTCGTGCCGCTCGCGCTGCTGCGCGAAAATGTGGAAGCGTGGATCACGAGTAA
Organism: uncultured Lysobacteraceae bacterium; assembly: GCA_946480705.1. The sequence continues at coordinate 2,709 of CAMLLF010000727.1, forward strand.
AATGTAGATTGCCGTGA
>CAMLLF010000728.1 GCA_946480705.1 uncultured Lysobacteraceae bacterium
GGAGCATGCGCCGGTCGGCTTCGAGACGGTGGAACGCCACCTGCTGGCCGCCCGGCAGCGTCAGCGTGCCGCGGCCGTCCCAGCGCTGCTCCCAGTCCGGCGGCGGCGCCGGCTGCGGCGCCAATGCGTAGACGAGGTCGCGATAGCGGCGCAGCTCTGCATTGCTCCCGTCCGGACCGCTCCAGCTCACGCAGGGATTGCGGTCGTCGTCGGCCCGCCGCAGCTGCTGCTGCAATTGATCAATGTGTACATGTTCCGGCGGCGGCAGGCCGAGGCCGCGCAGCCAGATACGCAACGTCAGCGGGCGAAGCGCATCGCCGAGACCGAGCCAGCCGGTCCAGTCCAGCGTCGCCGGATCGAGACCCTGCAGTTGCGCAAGCGCGATCGCCGCATCGCGATCGAGCTGCGCCGCGGCGGCTTCCTGCCAGCGCGCGCTGTGCGCAATCGTCGTGTCCAGGCGCGGCCAGCGCGTGCGCAGCAGCGGCAGTACGGCCTGCCGCAGGAAATTGCGCGCATGGCGCGTGTCGGCGTTGCTCGGATCGTCGATCCACTGCAGCGCCTGCGCCTTTGCGTAGGCCTGCAGCGTCGCGCGCGGCAGCGCGAGCAGGGGCCGCCACAGCAGGTGCGTGCCGAGCGGACGCAGCGCGCGCATGCCGCGCAGTCCCTCGGGTCCGGCGCCGCGCAGCAGTTTCAGCAGCACCGTCTCGGTCTGGTCGTCGGCGTGGTGCGCGAGCACGAGAATCGCGTCGGCCGGCAGATGGCGGCGAAACGCATCGAGCCGTGCCGCGCGTGCCGCGGCTTCGAGCCCGTCGCCGCTCGCGCGCGGCACCGCGACGCGCACGATGCGCAGCGGCAGCTGCAGGCCGGCCGCGACGGCCTGGCAATGCAGCGCCCAGTCGGCGCTGTCGGCGTGCAGGCCGTGATCGACATGGATCGCACTGAGCCCGCGCGCGCGCGCCGCCGGCAACGAGGCGAGCGCATGCAGCAGTGCGAGCGAATCGAGGCCGCCGCTGTAGCCGACGCAGAGCGGCCCCGGCGCGAGTGCGGCGAGCGCGGATTCCAGATGGTCGGGCAGAGCCGCGGCGTTCATCGCAACGGCCTGGCCAGGCTCAGCCCTTGTACGCGCCGTACTTGCGCAGGCGCTGATAGCGCTGCTCGAGCAGCGTCGGCGTGTCGAGACGTTCCAGCGCATCGAGCTGGCTCAGCAGCACCTGCTTGAGCCGCTCGGCCATGCCCTGGGGGTCGCGGTGCGCGCCGCCGAGCGGTTCGGGAACGATCTGGTCGATGAGTCCGTTTTCGAGCAGGCGCGGCGCGGTCAGGCCCATGACCTCGGCTGCATCCTTGGCTTTCTCGGCGCTCTTCCAGAGGATGGATGCGCAGCCTTCGGGCGTGATCACGGAATAGGTGCTGTATTCGAGCATCAGCGTGCGGTCGCCGACGCCGATCGCGAGCGCGCCGCCCGAGCCGCCCTCGCCGGTCACGGTGCAGATGATCGGCACGCGCAGCTCGGACATTTCCAGCAGGTTGCGCGCGATCGCTTCGGACTGGCCGCGTTCTTCCGCGCCGACGCCCGGGTACGCGCCGGGCGTGTCGATGAACGTGATGACCGGCAGACGGAAGCGCTCGGCGAGCTTCATGAGCCGCAGCGCCTTGCGGTAGCCCTCGGGGCGCGGCATACCGAAATTGCGGCGGATCTTGGTTTTCGTGTCGCGGCCTTTCTGATGGCCGATGATGACGATGCTGCGTCCGTCGATGCGGCCGAGGCCGCCGACGATCGCGGCGTCGTCGGCATAGGCGCGGTCGCCGGCGAGTTCGACGAACTCCTCGCAGATCGCGGCGATGTAGTCGAGCGTGTACGGGCGCGACGGATGGCGGGCCAGTTGCGAGACCTGCCACGGCGTCAGGTTCTTGAAGATCTCCGCGGTCTTCAGCTTCAGCTTGTCGCGCAGCCGCGCGATTTCCTCGTCGATATTGAACGCCTGGCCGTGGCTCGCGTGCCGCAGCTCCTGGATCTTGCCTTCCAGTTCGGCGATCGGCTGTTCGAAATCGAGGAAGTTCGGATTCATTCGCGGGCTGGGTACGGACAAAGGCGCGCAGTATAGCGGCTCGGATGACGGAGCTGGGACTGACGGGCGCGACGGTTCCCCGGCACCGTCAATCGCCGCCGTTGCCGGCCGGCTGCGCGCGCGCGAGCACGAGATTGACATCGGCCGTGCCCGGCAGCTGGCGCAGCGCGCGCAGCAGGGTCGGTCCGGCGCGCACGCGCCACTCGGCCGAGGCGTCGAGCTTGCAGCCGCCGCCGCGCGCGTTCGTGTATTCGATGCGCAGCGGCGTCGACCCGCCGCGATAGCCGAGCAGCGCTGCCTTGAGCTGATCGATGTAGCCCGATGCCGGCGCCTTGACTGCGACATGCAGCCCGCGCGCGAAGCGCTCGCAGGCTTGATCCAGCGTCAGCACGCTGCGCGCCCGCAGCTGGTTGGCGTTGGAGAAGTCGTCGAACGACAGGCCGCCTTCGATCACGAGCATTGCGTCGCGCGCGAGCAGATGGCCGTACTCGGTGTAGGCGTCGCGGAAGAAGCTGGCCTCGATCCGGCCGCTCCAGTCCTCGATCGTCACGAAGGCCATGGAATCGCCGCGCTTGCGCAGCGCGACGACCTGTCCCGCGATCGTCCACGGCGTGTCGGGCCCGCGGCGGAAGCGGTTGTCGCCGTCGTCGCCGTCCT
>CAMLLF010000729.1 GCA_946480705.1 uncultured Lysobacteraceae bacterium
GCGCGAACACCTGGAGCAATCCGGTCGTGCTCGGCACGGCGACGATCATTCCCGACATCGCGATTCCGTCGAACAACTCGAACCTCGTGCTCGTCGCGACGAACAAGGGGCTCTACCGCTCTACCGACGGTGGCGCGAACTACGCGTCGGTCGCGATCAACACCGGTTCTGCCGAGACGCCGTACGTCTGGTCGATCGCCTGGGGCGGCGGCACCAATTTCGTGCTGAGCCTCGAAGCCTCGCCGAGTGCTGCGGCCACCGACGGCCAGATCTGGCGCTCGACCGACAGCGGCGCGACCTGGACGCGCGCGGCCGGCGTGACCGACGGCAGCGGCATCTCGCGCGTGACGGTCGCTTCGGCGCCGTCGGATCGCACGACGATGTACGCGCTGGCCGCGAACGGCACCGGCACCGCGAACGATTTCGCGAACCTGTTCAAGTCGATAGACGGCGGCGCGACCTGGACCGGCGTCGGCGCGACGAAGAAGGGCAATCGCTCGACCTACAAGAGCTATTCGAACCGCAACACCGAGTCGACCACGCTGCAGAACGTGCTCGGCGGCCAGGGCTGGTACAACCAGATGGTCGCAGTCCATCCGACGAACAAGAACGAGGTCTACTTCGGCGGCCAGCTGCTCGTCGCAAAGACCGCCGACGGCGGCGGCACGTATTCGCAGGTGTCGAACTGGCTCGCGCAGTTCGGTCTGCCCTACGTGCACGCCGACATGCATGCGGCGCATTTCGACCGCAACGGCACGCTCTATGTCGGTTCCGACGGCGGCATGTTCTTCACGGCCAACGGCGGCGCGAGCTGGAGCGCCGCCGCGAACGAAGGCATTGCGGCGCACCTGATCTATCAGGTCGGCTCGTCGACCAACAACCGCAACGCGGTCATCGCGGGCCTGCAGGACAACGGCACGCGCGTGCGCGTCGGCACGACCGGCGAGTTCAATCAGGAAATCGGCGGCGACGGCTTCGGCTGCGACATCAACCAGACCAACGCGAATCAGATGCTCGGCAGCCTGTACTACTCGCGCATCCAGAAGAGCACCGACGGCGGCCTGAACTTCGTCTCGGCCTGCTCGGGCATCACCGAGTGCAACAACTCCAGTTCGGCGCCGTTCCTGACCGTGATCAAGCGCTGGGACGGCGACGTCAGCGGCAATACGCTGTATACCTACAGCAATACAAAGGTATACAAGACCACGAACTATGCCGGCTCCTGGAGCGCGCTCGGCACCACCGGCCTGCCGACGACGAGCCTGTTCATCCGCGGCGTCAATGCGGCGCGCAGCAGCGCCAGCGTGGTCGGCCTCGTCGCGAACGGCGGCCGCGTCTATCTGTCGACCAACGGCGGCACGAGCTGGACCGCTTCGGGTGCGCTGCCGAACCACGACTCGAGCCTGAGTTCGATCGCCTACGACACGGCGGACACGGACATCATCTATGTGTCGTCGGTCGCGCCGAATTCGACGAAGACGCATCTGTGGCGTTCGAGCAACGGCGGCACGAGCTGGACGGCCATCGACGGCGGCGGCTTCCCGACCGGCGTGCCGGTCAACAGCGTCAGCGTCGACCCGGTCACGTCAACGACGCTGTATGCCGCGACGCACCTCGGCGCGTACTACTCGACCGACAGCGGCACGACCTGGTCGCGCCTCGGCGCGGGCATGCCGCTCGTCAACGTGACCGACCTCTACGTCTCGCGCGACGGCACGCTCGTTCGCGCGGCGACGTTCGGCCGTTCGGCCTGGGAACTCGCGCAGTAATCCCGCGCGGCCGCATGCGCAGTGAATCGCGCGGAAGCAGGATTCCGGTCTGCGTGACCGGCGAAGGGCGCGGCGCGAGCCGCGCCCTTCTTTCTATTCAGGCGTATTCATTCACGCGCGGCCGACTGCCCGAGCAGGCGTTCGAGTTCGCCCCGCCGGTGCTGCAGCTCGGCCACGCGACGGCGTGCCTGCGCCAGCATCGCGATCGCCAGTACAAGCAGACCCGCGCCGACGACCGCGGCCGTCCACGCCACCGTCGTTCCGGCGACCATGACCGCCGCACACGCTCCGGCGAAGAACAGGCCCGTGAACGCGACGGCCATCGTGCCGGCGGCGACGCGATGCCGCGCCATCAACGGCCGACGCTGTCGCAGCACCCACCCGGCGTAACCGATCCAGGCCGCCTCGATCACGGCCATCGCGGTCAGCGCGATGCGCGTGTGCCGCGGCAGCGCGGGTTCGGTGGCGAGCAGCGCAACGATCACGACGCCCATCAGCAGGGCGGCGAGCAGCAGGGCGACATGTCCGTAGCGCCCGGCAGGCGACAGCGCGCGCGCGGTGATGCGGTGCAGTTCGGCTTCGAGGGACGTCGGCGAAACAGGGGCGATCATGGCAGGACTCCTTCGGACAGCAGTTGTCGACGCAGCAGCGTTCGCGCGCGGAACAGTCGGGATTTGACGGTGCCGGCCGGAATGCCGAGCGCATGGGCGATGTCGACGAGCGACAGTTGTTCCAGATAGAACAGGGTCAGCACTTCGCGTTCGACGAGCGGAAGGCTGTCGATGCCGCCGGCAAGCGCGCGTTCGCGATCGGCGCGGTCGTCGCCGTCATCGACGGCGGCCAGTGTCTCTGTGTCGGCGCTGTCGTCCACGGGCATCGCGTAGCGGCTGCGCAACCGATCCATGAACGTACGATGCGCAATGCCGAACAGCCAGGCGCGGAACTGCGCGGCG
>CAMLLF010000730.1 GCA_946480705.1 uncultured Lysobacteraceae bacterium
CGAACTGCAGGCCGACGACCTGGTCGACGACCGGTGCCATCTTTTCGAACGCGTGCGCCGGCGTGCCGCTGACGCGATAGGTGACGATCGCTTCGGTACCCTCATCCTTCGCCGCGATCGCGATGGTGAGCATGCCGCTGATCGCCATTTCCTGCATGGGACCGAGCGCCGCATTGAGCCGCACGAGTTCGTTGCGCCGGATCATGACGACGCGGCCGTGCTCGGCGCCGCCGTCCTTCCAGCGTTCGCAGAAGCAGCCGCCGAGCTTGAGCTCGAGGCTGAGATTGGCCGGATCGCCGGACCACGTGTGCTCCTTGGGCCACCAGCGCGCCGGCTGCGCGAGCGTCGCCCAGGCCTGCTCCGGCGTCGAATTCAGCATGAGCCGGTGCTCGACGACGAAACCTTCGGGCGAGGACTGCTTGACCGCCGCCGGAGCGAGGGTCGCGAACGACAGCAGCGCAGCGGCGACGAGCGTGCGGTTGACCATGGCGGACTCCTTCGCGGAAAAAGTGGAGAGTGAAGAGGAGTGAGAAATGAGTAAAAGCAGCGCCGCCGGTCGTTTCTCACTTCTCTTCACTATTCACTCGTTTTTCCCCACGCGCATCGCCAGATCCCACCGCACCGCGCGGATCTCGCTCGCGTCGCCCCAGGCGCGCGCGAAGTCCGCGGCGAGTTCGTCGACCGGATCATTGCCGTTGGCCTTGATGTAGCGCTGCGTCGCGGACCATGAGCGCAGGTAGGCGAGGAACGCCGCGAGATCCCACTGCGCGACGAGTTCGAACGGCGGTGCGCTGATGCGCGCGAATGGAAATGCGAGGCTCGCGTAACCGGTTTCGACGAGACGGCGCTCCGCAGGCCAGTAGCTGTCGAGCCGGTCGACATAGAGCGCGTCTTTCACGACGTCGACGGCCGGCGTCACGTGGCAGTCGGCATACGTCCACTCGGCGACGATGCCGCCGGGCCGCAGCACGCGCCGCACTTCGGCGTGGAACGCATCAAGGTCGAACCAGTGCAGCGCCTGCGCGACGGTCACGACATCGGCACTCGCGTCGGCCAGCGTCGATTGCTCGGCGCGCTCGACGCGATAGTCGATGTTCGGCGCGGGCTCGGCCTGTTCGATCTGCGCGGCGCTCGGATCGGTCGCGATCACGCGTTCGAAGTGCGCGGCGAGGCCGAGGCTTGCCTGACCGGTTCCGCAGCCGGCGTCCCAGGCCAGCGCGTGCCCGGGCGCCTGCGCGGCGAGCCACGCGAACAGCGCGGGCGCGTAGCGCGGCCGCGCGGCGCGGTAGATCGCCGACTGTGTGGAAAAGTGATCCTTGAACGACATCGCGAACCTCCGTCGTCGGCCGCTCGCGGCCTTCAGGTCAACGCCGCGGCGCACCGCCGCGCGCGCCGCCCAACATGATGACGCGCGATTCGCCCGGTGCCAATCCGTCGAGCGCATGGCCACCGATGCGCACGCGCACGAGGCGCAAGGTCGGCAGATCGACCGCCGCCGTCATGCGCCGCACCTGACGGTTGCGGCCTTCGCGCAAGGTCAGCGAGAGCCAGCTGTCCGGCACGTTCTTGCGGAAGCGGATCGGCGGATCGCGCGGCCACAGGCCGGGTGGTTCGATCGGTTCGGCTTCGGCCGGCAGGGTCGGGCCGTCGTTGAGCATCACGCCGTCACGCAGCCGGCGCAGCGCATCGTCGGTGACGACGCCTTCGACCTGCACCCAGTAGGTTTTCGGTTCCTTGTGGCGCGGGTCGGTCAGCGTGTGCGCAAGACCGCCGTCGTCGGTCAGCAGCAGCAGGCCTTCGGAATCGGCATCGAGGCGGCCGGCGGCATAGACGCCGGGCTCGCGAATGTACGCGGCCAGGGTCGGCCGCGGCGGCGTGCTGTTGTCGGTGAACTGGCACAGCACGCCGTAGGGCTTGTTGAACGCGAGCAGCATGCGGCGGCGGCGCGCGGAATGGGTCCGCGCGCAGGAACGACTTACTGCTTGGCCGGCTGCGGCGCCGGCGCGGCGGTCGCCGCGGCAGGCTTGACGAACTTCAGCGTCATGCGGTCCGATTCGCCGATCGCGGCGTACTTGGCCTTGTCCGTGTCGCCGAGCGCGAACGACGGCGGCAGCGTCCAGACGCCCTTCTCGTAATCCTTCGTGTCCTTCGGATTCGCGTTGATCTCGCTCTTCTCGGCGAGCTGGAAGCCGGCGTCGGTCGCGAGCTTGATGACGTAGTCTTCGGGGATGTAGCCCGATTCCTTGATCTTCTCGAGGTCCGCGCCTGCGGCCGCGCGATGGTCGGTCACGCCGAGCACGCCGCCGGGCTTGAGCACGTCGAACGCGGCCTTGAACACGGCCTGATCGTTCTTCCACATCATGAAGTTGTGGACGTTGCGGAAAGTCACGACGAGGTCGGCGGTGGCCGGCGGGCCGAAGTTCGGCGCGCTCATCGGGAACTCGCGCACTTCGACGCCGCTGTAGCGTTCGGTGTCGGCAGCGAGCTTTTCCTTGAACTTCGTGTTGCTCTTGCCGAGATAGTTGCGCGTGCCTTCCTTTTCGGCCGTCGACGCGTCGACGATCGCGACGACGAGCTTGCCGCTGCCGATCTGCTCGGCGAGCTCACGGAGAATGACTCGCTCACCCTCCTTGTCCTCGTGGCCGCCGACGATGATGAGCGTGCCCGCCGGGCGCGCCGCGTCGGCCTCGCGGCCGGGGCGCGGCGGGCTCGTCGCCGGCGC
>CAMLLF010000731.1 GCA_946480705.1 uncultured Lysobacteraceae bacterium
GCCCATGTTGCCGCAGCCGAGTCCCTTGAGTGCGGTCAGCCGTGTGATCGGCACGGTCTTGCGGCCCCAGTTCTGCGGGCCTTCCCAGCGCAGCTCGCCGGTATTGCAGTCGGAGAAACCGATGAACAGGCGGCCCCAGTCGGTAGGATCGGCCGATACCGCGCCGCCGTCGGGACGGCTCGGCCGGTGGTAGGTCGTATCGAATGCGATGCCGCCGGGGACGACCTTGCCGTCGCCGATCAGCCATGCCTGCGGCGTCGGGCCGCCGGCCGGTGAAAACGTAAAGAAATAGACAATCGCGCGTCCGCCCGGCAGCACTTCGAGCGCGATGCCCTCGCCGCTGCGCGACGGGTCGAACCAGGAACCGTTGAAGCGCGCATCGACCGTGAGCGGTGCGCCGCGCGACGGCACGACCGCGTCGATGTTGCCCGGCACGTAGCCCTCGTCGAAGCGGCAGTCGGTCGCGGCCGCGATGCCGAGACAGCCCTGCTGCATCTGCGCCACGGTCGGCTTCGGCGCGCCGTCCTTCCAGCGCCGCAGCGCTTCCCAGGCGACCAGTCCCTCGGCCTCGGAGAAGCCGCAGTGGCTCGGCTCGGTTTCGCGGACGACGGCGCTCAGGAGCTGCGCATCCGGCGTCTTCTGCCGCAGCACGTACTGGTGCTGCGGAATCACGAGCTCGTCGCCGCTGGTGTGCAGCGACAGCACCTTGGCCGTGCCGACGTCGCCGCGATAGTCGGAATGCCAGTTGAACTCGACGCGCGCGGCGGGCTGCGCGGACACGCGGCGGATGCGGCTGTCGAGATCCGCGTCGGCGTACATCGCACCGAGGTTGCCGAAGGGATTGCGCCCGTCCATCTTGTCGGGCGCGCGCAGCACATCGCTGAGCACGAACGTGGAATAGGCGATGTTGGTCAGCAGGAAGCGCTCGTCCTCGATGCTCGTGATGCGCTGCAGCCGGGCGAGCCGCTCGCGCATGCCGTTCGTGCGGATGCTCTGCGGCAGCGAGATGCCGGTGCAGACGACGACGCTCAGCAAGGCGCTGCGCACGTCCGGATCGAACTGCAGGTCTTCGAGATCGTCCGGAATGTCGCCGAGATTGTAGGCCCAGGGATACGGCTCGTCGCCGGTCTTCAGCCGGCCGTTGTCGACGTCGGCGCAGACCGTGTCGTAGGCCAGGCGCAGATCGAGACCGCTGTCCCAGGCACGCGATGCCGCGACCGGCGGACACAGCGCGAGCACGCCTTTGACGAGCGGATTGAGTTCGCGGTCCTCGGCGATCTTCAGCGCGATCAGGCCGCCCATCGAACCGCCGAATGGAATCAGTTCACCGGGATTGCCGACGTCGCGGCGGAAGATCTCGAGGAGTTCCTTGTTCTCGTCGACGGCACGCAGCAGCGCCCAGCCGCGCGTGCTGAAACCGGAACCGGCGATCGCATAGCCCTGCTCGAGTGCGGTGTCGCGCAACGGGCCGAGTCCGGGATCGGTGTCGGGCGAAAAATTGAGTCCGTGCTGGTACATCACGAGTCCGTCGCCCGGCTCCCACCCGTCGGGAACGGCGATGCGATAAGCGGCGCCCGACGGTGCCTGCCCCTGCAGCTCGCGGACGGCCGCCGCGGGCGCGGCGAGTCCGAGTGCGAGCAGGCCGGCTATGACGAATTCCTTGACGACTTTCATGGCTTCCCCTCACGACAGACGGCGACCTCGAACCTTAGCGAGCGCAATCTGAATGCAGTCGTTGCGCGGCGCTCGCTGCGGACATGGCACGGCCCGTGCCACGATGCGGCGCCGCGCGGCGAATGCGCTCGCTGCCGCAAATCCTTGTGCCCGCTTGGTTTTCAGCGACGGCGCCGCAACCTGCATGCGACGGCGTCGAAACCCTCCGGGCGTACCGCCCGGTGCCGCGTCCGCCATCGTGCAGGCTGCGGCCGCCGGAGTGCGCGTTGCGTTGGTTGCGGCATCCAAACTAAGGCTATAGCCTTCGCGGTCACCTCATTGCGGCACCTCCCATGCTCTTCAAGCACGTCGCCATCGCCAGCGTTGCTCATATCGACGCGCCCGTCCGTCTGACTTCGGCTGAACTCAACGAGCGCCTGCTGCCCACGATCCAGCGCCTCGGCATCCGCGACAACGTGCTCGAAGACATTGCCGGCATTCAGGCGCGGCGCATCTGGGACAAGGACACGCTGCCGTCGGAAGCGGCGACCGCCGCGGCGCAGAAGGCACTGGCCGAGTCGGGCGTGCCGCACGAAAAGATCGGCATCCTGATCAACACCTCGGTCTGCCGCGACTATCTCGAACCGTCGACCGCCAGCATCATCCACGGCAATCTCGGCCTCGCCGACACCTGCCAGAACTTCGACGTCGGCAACGCCTGCCTCGCGTTCCTCAACGGCATGGACATCGCCGCACGCATGATCGAACGCGGCGACATCGAATACGCGCTGATCGTCGACGGCGAAACCTCGAACCTCATCACCGAGAAAACCATCGAGCGGATGCTCTCGCCGGACATCGGCGAGAAGGAATTCCGCAACGAATTCGCGTCGCTGACGCTGGGCTCGGGCGCCGCGGCGATGGTCATGGGCCGCGCCGAGCTGCTGCCGGACGGCCATCAGTTCCTCGGCTCGGTCACGCGTGCGGCGACCGAGTTCTCGCACCTGTGCCGCGGCAATCTCGATCGCATGATCACCGACACGCGCAGCCTGCTGCTCGCAGGGCT
>CAMLLF010000732.1 GCA_946480705.1 uncultured Lysobacteraceae bacterium
TCTGGTTGAGCGAGACCGACGCGGACGCAGCGCCGAGCGCTGCTCGCGCACGAGTTTGCGCATATCGCGCGCCGCGATCCGCAGTGGCGCGTGGTGCTCGCGTTGTGGCGCGGCCTGCTGTTTCCGCTGCCGCTCGCATCGCTCGCGCTCGCGCGGCTCGATGCGCTCGCCGAGTGGCAATGCGACGCCGCGGCGGCGCGGGCGACCGGCGATGCGCGCGCGCTCGCCGCGTGCCTCGCGCATTGCCTGGAGCGCCGTCTCGATACTTCGTTTCCTGCGCTCGCGGTCGCGATGGCCGCGCCGCGTTCACCGCTGCTGCAACGTGCCGAGCGTCTGCTCGAAGGAGTCTCCATGTCTGTCGTTCCGCTGTCCTGGCGCGTCCGTCTCGCGCCGCTCGCGGCTGTTGTCGTCGCCGTGCTCGCCGTCCCCGCGTTCGTCGCGCCGGTCTCTTTCGCTGCCGAGCGCGATCGGCCTGCCGCTCCCGCAGCGCCGGCAGCGCCCGCTGCGCCGGCCGCTCCGGCGGCGCCTTCGCGCGGATGCCGCGTGCTGTTCGGAACGTGCACCTCGATCCACAGCGAAAACGACAATCTCGACATCACGATCGGCGAGACCGGCCGCAAGCTGAGCTACCGTTCCCGCGGCAAGGTCGTGTTCAACGACGACGACAACGGCATTGCCTCGCTCGGAGACGGTGCGCAGGTGTCGTGGGAGGAATCGGTCCGCGGCGAGACGCGCAAGGTCGAATACCGCGGTTCCGGTACGGCGATCACCGCGCGCTACTGGTTCAACGGCAAGGAGCAGCCGCTCGACGCCGACGCGACTGCGTGGATCGCGCGCATCGTGCCGCAGCTGCTGCGCGAAGCCGCGATCGACGTCGAAGGCCGCGTCGCGCGTCTCGTCGCGCGCGGCGGCAACGATGCCGTGCTCGCCGAAGTCGAGTTGATCATCTCGGACTACGCGCGGGGCCGCTATCTCGGCGAGCTGCTGCGTACGCGCAAGCTCACCGACGGCGAACTCGATCGCGCGCTGCGGCAGATCGGGAAGATCGGTTCGGACTACGAGAAGCGCCAGGCGCTGGCCGCCGCGCTCGCGAGCCAGCAGCTCGGCAAGCCGCAGCTGCGTGCGGTCATCGCCGCCGTGGCCGATATCGGCTCGGACTACGAACGCGCCGAACTGCTCGCCGACAGCGCGATGCGCGTCGCCGGTGACGACGAGCTGCGCGGCGCCTGGCTTGCCGCGGCCGCGGCGATCGGCTCGGACTACGAACGCCGCCGCAGCCTCGAGAAGATGCTGCGCGTCGCGCGCGGTGATGCGGCGCTGCTCGAGATCATCGACGCCGGCGACGGCATCGGCTCGGATTTCGAACTGCGCGAACTGCTGAGCGGCATCGCCGAAAAGGCCGACGACGCGAACGCGGTCGCGGCGCGCTATACGCAGGCAGCCAAGCGGCTCGGCTCGGACTTCGAGCGTCGCGAAGCGCTGGTCGCGCTGCTGCGCGCCGGCTCGCTCGGCCGCGAGGGTGCGCTGGCCGTGCTCGATGCGGCTTCCGGCATCGGTTCGGACTTCGAATGCCGCGAAGTGCTGGTCGAAGTCGCGCGGCGCATGCGCGACGACGCGTCGGTGCGCGAACGCGCGCTGCGCGTCGCGGACAAGCTATCCGACTTCGAGCGCGAGCAGGTCGAGGACGCGTTCGGCGTGGTCCGCGGCTGAATCCGGCTTACGCTGCCACGGACGGCGGCGGGCTGAACGCGCGTCATCGGAATCTGCGAAGCTCCTGCGACCCTGGAGCGCCCTGGGCTCGTCCCCATCTCGGAGACGAAACCCTCACCGGAGATTTCCCATGTCGAACCGAATTCCGACCGTCGCGGCGGCGCTGCTCGCACTCGCCGCCGTCCTGCCGGCGCAGGCCATGACCGACAGCGAGCGCGAACGCCTCGCCGAGTACGAGCGCTTCGCCGGCGAACCCGTCAAGGACATGCCGTTCTGGCGTCTGCAGAGCTACGAAGCGCTCGGCAACGAAGCCGTCGTGGTCTGGACCGGCGTCAACAAGGCCTGGCTCATCAAGGTGCTGCCGCCGTGCACCGATCTGCCCTGGGCCAAGGCCGTAGGGCTGAGTTCCACCAATCATCGCGTCAGCGCGAAATTCGATCACGTGGTCGCCGGCGGTGATCGCTGCAACATCGCGTCGATCCAGCCGGTCGACGACAAGGCTGTACGTGCCGCGCGCAAGGAAAAACGCGAAACCAAATGACCTGCGGCGTTTCGTCGCCGCGACCGTCGGTCGCAGGAGCGTTTGCTAGCCTCGCTCGCAGGAAACGGAGGCGTGCGGCGCGTGGACATAGCGATCGTCGGATACGGCACGGCGGGGCAGGCGGCCGCGAGGCTGCTGCAGCGGCAGGGGCACCGGCTCGATCTGTTCGAACGCGCGCCGCGGCCGCGACCCGTCGGTGCGGGGCTGTTGCTGCAGCCGACCGGTCTTGCCGTGCTCGACGAACTCGGTCTGCGCAATGCGGCGCTCGCCTGCGGCGAGCCGGTGCAGCGTCTGTGCGGCGACACCGTCTCGGGGCGCAGCGTCATCGACATGGACTACGCGCACCTGGGCCTCGGATGCGGGCTGGGCATACAGCGCGGCGCATTGTTCGAACTGCTGCGCGACGCGTCGGTCGAGCGGCATCTCCATGCCGGCACGGCCATCGTCGACATC
>CAMLLF010000733.1 GCA_946480705.1 uncultured Lysobacteraceae bacterium
CGCGGACAAGGGCACGGCCACGTTCTCCGACATCGCCAATTCGATCTCGGCCGACCATGGCTTCTGGCTCGGCGATGCGTTCGCGTCGGGCGGCTCGGTCGGCTACGACCACAAGGGCATGGGCATCACCGCGAAGGGCGGCTGGGAATCGGTCAAGCGCCACTTCCGCGCGCTGGGCCGCGACTGCCAGACGCAGGACTTCACCTGCGTGGGCATCGGCGACATGTCCGGCGACGTGTTCGGCAACGGCATGCTGCTGTCGCGGCACATCCGCCTGCTTGCCGCGTTCGATCATCGCCACATCTTCCTCGACCCGAACCCCGATGCGGCGATCTCGTTCAAGGAGCGCACGCGCATGTTCGCGCTGCCGCGCTCGTCGTGGGCCGACTACGACGCGGGCCTGATCTCCAGGGGCGGCGGCGTATTCCCGCGCAGCGCGAAGACGATTCCCGTCTCGCCGGAAATCCGCGCCGCACTCGGCATTGCCGAAGACGTCGACGCCATGTCGCCGAACGACCTGATGCGCGCGATTCTCAAGGCGCCCGTCGATCTGCTCTGGAACGGCGGCATCGGCACCTACGTCAAGGCGGAAAGCGAGACCAACGCCGACGCCGGCGACCGCGCGAACAACGCGATCCGCATCAACGGCAAGGAGCTGCGCTGCAAGCTCGTCGGCGAAGGCGGCAATCTCGGCATGACCCAGCGCGGACGCATCGAGGCATCGATGAACGGCGTGCTGATGAACACCGACTTCATCGACAACTCCGCCGGCGTCGACACGTCCGACCACGAGGTCAACATCAAGATCCTGCTCGGCGACGCGGTGCAGCGCGAAGAACTCACGCTGCAAGCGCGCAACGTGCTGCTCGCCGACATGACCGACGAGGTCGAACGCCTCGTGCTCATGGACAACTATCGCCAGAACCAGGCGATCAGCGTCATGGAGCGCATGTCGGTCAGCCGCCTCGGCGCGAAGCAGCACTTCGTGCGCACGCTGGAAGCGCAGGGCCTGCTCGATCGCCAGATCGAGTTCCTGCCGTCGGATGCCGAGTTCGCCGAGCGCAAGGCGCGCGGCGTGGGCCTGACCCGTCCGGAACTCTCGATCCTGCTGTCGTATTCGAAGATCGTGCTGTTCCAGCAGCTGCTCGATTCCGACGTGCCGGAAGACGCCTATCTGTCGCGCGAACTCAAGCGCTACTTCCCCGAGCCGCTGCAGGAAAAATACTCGGCGCACATGGAGCGCCACCGCCTGAAGCGCGAAATCATCGCGACCGCGGTGACGAACTCGATGATCAACCGCATGGGCTCGACCTTCGTGCTGCGCATGCAGGAAGACACGGGCCAGGCGCCGGTATCGAAGCGCTCGACGGCAAGGTCAACGGCAACGCGCAGATCGACGCGCTGCTCGTGATCTGGCAGCTGCTGCGCAACATGACGCGCTGGCTGCTGAACCAGCCGGGCGAGTCGCTGGACATCGCCAAGGCCGTGTCGCGCTATCAGCCGGGCATGCTCAAGCTCAAGCAGTCGCTGGCCGAGGTGCTCTCGGCCAGCGAACGCGCGGCATTCGATGCGGCGCGCGAACGCTGGCTCGCACAGGGCTTCCCGGTCGAGCTCGCCGAGCAGCTCGCCGGCGTGCCGGCGCTCGTGTCCGGACTCGACATCATCGACACGGCGCAGGACAACGCCCTCGAAGTCGCGCAGGTCGCACAGGTGCATTTCGCGCTCGGCGAAGCGCTGCACCTGAAGTGGCTGATGTCGAAGGTCGAGGAACTGCCGGTCGAGACGCGCTGGCACGCGCACGCGCGCGGCTCGCTGCGCGACGAGCTGTACCAGCAGCACCGCGCGCTCGCCGCGCAGGTGCTCAAGGGCGGCAAGGGTGGCGGTGCCGAGCTCGTCGAACAGTGGCTCAATCGCGACGACGCATCGTTGAAGTTCACGCTCGGCATGTTCGCCGACATGCGCAGCCAGGTCGTCACCGATTACCCGATCGTGTCGGTCGCCGTGCGCCGTCTCGCGCAGCTGGTGCAGGCGGGAGCGCGGTAAGGCAGCGAGTGAAACGTGAACGAGGAGTGGGAAACGAGTCGGAGCGGCAATTCGCTCGTTCTCACTCGTTTCTCACTCCTTCACTGTTTTCCTCGGTCCGCCATGCGACAGCCAATCTCCGCGGGTTACACTCGGCCGCCGTCCCGCGAAGAGTCCGCCTGCGATGAGCCAGCGTCTCCATTTCGTCGCGAGCAAGACCGAAGAAGCGCAGGCCGCGCTGAATCTCCTGCGCGAGCGCTACGGCGATGCGGGGATTGACGCGGCCGACGTCGTCGTCGCGCTCGGCGGCGACGGGTTCATGCTCCAGACGCTGCACCGGCACACGACGCGCGGCCTGCCGGTCTACGGCATGAAGCTCGGCACGGTCGGGTTCCTCATGAACCAGTATCGCGTCGACGCGCTCGACGAACGCATCGCGCGCGCGCAGCCGACCGTGCTGCGTCCGCTGATGATGGAAGTGCAGACCGAATCCGGTTCCACCGTCACGGCGACCGCGTTCAACGAAGTGTCGCTGCTGCGCCAGACCAAGCAGGCCGCGCACGTGCGTGTGTCGCTCAATGGCGCGGTCAAGCTCGAGGAACTCGTCTGCGACGGCATCCTGCTGTCGACGCCGGCCGGATCGACCGCCTACAACCTGTCGGCGCACGGCCCGATCCTGCC
>CAMLLF010000734.1 GCA_946480705.1 uncultured Lysobacteraceae bacterium
CAATGCCGAGTTCGTTGGTGATGCGGTCGGGATTGAGCAGGCGGTACTGCCCGGCCAGCGCCTCGAACGCAGGCGCCAGGCGCGGCGGATCCCAGGCGCTGCCGACGAGGAAGCGGCGCTTTGCGACCCAGACGATGAGCACGCGCCGTTCGGCCACGACGGCCGGCGCCACGAGCACGCGGCGCAGCGGGCCGAGATCGAGCGGCAGGCCGAGCAGACGCAGATGCAGGCGATACCAGCCGTCGTCGCGCCGCTCCGCGGAAAAGCGCAGGCCGAGCACGCGCGCGTCGAAGTCATCGCCGTCGGGCTTCAGCTCGGCGAGACCCGCCGCGGTCGAGTAGTAGCGCGCGGCCTGATCGGGCTTTGCCGCGGCCGGCCACTCCGCGACGGCCGGTGGCGGCGCCTTGCGCACGCGCGGCGCAATGCCGTGCGCGGCCTGCAGCCAACCGTCGAGCAGGTCGTCGACGATCTCGTCGACCGCGTCGCCCGCATCGGCGCCGTTGGCGATCACGATCACGGCAGCGCGGTGCCGCAAGGCTATATCGATGCGCGCGCGCGATCCCGGATAGAGCGAACTCAGCCGCGCGACGGTGCCGACTTCCGCACGCTGGTCGGCAAACAGCGAGAACGCGAGTCCGTTGCGGTAGTCGAGATCGAGCACGGATTCGGTGTTGTAAGGCCGGAACAGCGCGCTCAGGTCCATCGCGGGTTCGGTCGCGGTCAGCACTTCGGCGAAGCGCGCGAGGTCGGTCAGGCTGCCACGCAGCCCCAGAGAGGCCGCTTCGCGCGCGCGCGGCGGGACGAGCGGCCGGCCCTTGCGGTGGCCGCGCGCGTCGGCGTCGGTCGTTTCCAGGCCGGTCGCGGTCAGGCCGAGCGGCTCCAGCACCTGGCTGCGCAGCAATGTGGCGTAGTCCGCGCCGCCCGCGGCGGCAAGCGCGTTCGCCGCGAGTTCGATGCCGATGTTGGAGTAGGCGTAGACCTCGCCGGGCTGCTGCGCGAAATACAGCGCGCCCGGCGGCGGCGATTCCGCGGCCGGCGCCGCGTCGTCGTCGAGGTACATGTTCGCGAGATAGTTCGGCGGCAGACCGGCGTGATGCGTCAGCAGCCGCACCAGCGTCGCCGCATCGGTGTCGCCGCCGGCGATGCTCAGCTGCGGCAGGTAGCGCCGCGCCGGCGCGTCGAGCGCGATGCGATCCTGCGCGGCGAGCCGCACGGCCAGCGCGGCGACGAAGGGCTTGCCGAGATCGCCGAGCGCATGCCGCGTGTCGTTGGTCAGCGGCCGCCGGGTTTCGCGATCGGCATGGCCGAAGCTTTCGACCCAGCGCACGCGGCCGTCGACGACAAGCGCGATGCCGAGCCCCGGCACGGTGCGCGTGCCGGCGCGGCCGGCGAATTCCGGACGCAGGCGCGCCTGTAGTTCGGTCAGCGGTTCCGCCGCGACGGCGACGGAGGTGATCAGGCTCAGCAACAGGCAACGCAGCAAGGTCGGCATCCATGCAGTGTGCCGAGCGCAGGTAACGATTTCGCGAAGACGCCGCCGTAGCGATCGATCAGTTGTTTTTCTTGAGCCACTTGAACAGCGGCTTCCAGTCGTCCTGATGCGAACGCACGGTTTCCGCGTGATAGTCGAACAGGCTCTTGCCGAGACCGGTCGCGACGACATAGCCCTGCGTGTCGCGCAGTTGCGCGATGACCGGCAGGGCGAACTGCTGCATGTCCTCGAGCGCGAGCTGGCTCGCATGCGTCCATGGCCGCAGGCGATTCGCGACGATGCCGGCGGCGACCTTGCCGCGCTTGATCCGCGGCAGAGCGGCGACGGCATCGACGAACGGCCGGCAGGCTTCGAGATCGAACGGCGAGGGCAGTACCGGAATCAGCACGGCGTCGGCGTAGTCGAGGAATTCGTCGACGTCCGCGGCGCTCGCGCCGGCCGGCGTGTCGATGATCACGCGGTCGGCGCCGTCGGGAATGCGCTCGCGCCAGTTGCGCTTCGTACCGTCGATCGGCAGCACGGCGCTCGCGAGGCCGGCGCGGCGTTCGCACCAGTGCCGGCTCGACGCGAGCCGGTCGCAGTCGACGAGCACCGTGTTCCTGCCCTCGACCGCGTAGTGCGCGGCGAGATGCGTCGCGAGCGTGGTCTTGCCGCAGCCGCCTTTGCAACTGGCTATCAGGACTTTCAGCATCGAAGCGTCCTCGCGCGAAGCAAACGCGGCCGAGCGTACACGGCGGGGGCGGGAATGGGGAATGGGGAGGCGTAAATCCCGCGGCGGGGAACGGCTGAACGCGCGGCTTCCGGCCCTGCTTCCCCGGGTTCGAGGAACCCGGCGGAAGCCCGGGGCTCAGATGGCGTCGGGGTCCGGCGGCGCGGCCTCGGTCATGCGGCCGAAGTCCTCGGCGTCCGCTTCGTCCTCGTCCTCGATCCGCGTGCTCGGCTGCCAGGCCGGCGGCGGGATCGCGGGCTGGCCGGCAGCGATCGCCGCCTTGCGCAGCGCGGCGATTTCGTCGCCGCTGCGCAGATACTCCATGCGCAACGCGGTGAACGCGGCGCGCATGCCGGCCTCGCCGGTCGATTCCGGCGCTGCCTGGAGCCAGGCCAGCTCGCGCTCGGCATCGCGGTCTTCGGGGCCATAGTGGCCGCTGTCATTGATCACGGTCAGCCCGAACTGACGCAGCTGCGCGCTGCGCGCATGCTTGACCATAC
>CAMLLF010000735.1 GCA_946480705.1 uncultured Lysobacteraceae bacterium
ACGAAGCTCCTCCCTGTCTCGGTGGCGCGGCAGTATTGAGCCGCTGCCGGACCCAGGCAAGCGGCGTTCTTCGGCGTCGGTACAAAAAGCGATGCGCGCCGGCCGGCGCGCATCGCGGTGCCGGATCAGATCCGGGATCAGACCAGTTCGATCGCGATCGCGGTCGCTTCGCCGCCGCCGATGCACAGCGAGGCGACGCCGCGCTTGAGGCCGCGGTTCTTCAGCGCGTGGATCAGCGTGACGACGAGGCGCGCGCCGCTGGCGCCGATCGGATGACCGAGCGCGCAGGCGCCGCCGTTGACGTTGAGCCTCGCGTGCTCGATGCCGAGTTCGCGCATCGGCGCCATCGCGACGACGGCGAAGGCTTCGTTGACTTCGAACAGATCGACGTCCGCGACGCTCCAGCCGGCCTTCTTCAGCACTTTCTCGATCGCACCGACCGGCGCGGTCGTGAACCACTGCGGTTCCTGCGAATGCGTCGCATGGGCCGCGATGCGGGCCAGCGGCTTCACGCCGCGGCGCGCGGCTTCGTCGGCGCTCATCAGCACCGTCGCGGCGGCGCCGTCGGAGATGCTCGAGGAACTCGCCGCGGTGATCGTGCCGTTTTCCTTGCGGAACGCCGGCTTCAGCGACGCGATCTTGCTGGTGTCGCATTTTGCCGGTTGTTCATCCGTGGAATATTCCACGTCGCCCTTGCGGGTCGAGACCTTGACCGGAACGATCTCGTTCGCGAACGCGCCGCCGCTCTGTGCGGCCAGCGCGCGCTTCACGGTTTCGGCCGCGTAGGCGTCCTGTTCCTCGCGCGTGAAGTTGTACTTGTCGGCGCACTGTTCGCCGAACACGCCCATGGCCTTGCCGTCGTAGGGGTTGGTCAGGCCGTCCCAGGCCATGTGGTCGACGGCTTCGAAGTTGCCGTAGCGGTTGCCGCTGCGGGAGTTCGGAATCATGTGCGGCGCGTTGGTCATCGATTCCATGCCGCCGGCGACGACGACCGCGGAGGATCCGGCCTTGATCGCGTCGTGCGCCTGCATGATCGCCTTCATGCCCGAGCCGCAGACCTTGTTGATCGTCGTGCAGCCGGTCGATGCGGGCAGGCCGGCGCCGAGCGCGGCCTGGCGCGCGGGCGCCTGACCGAGGTTGGCGGGCAGCACGCAGCCCATGATGACTTCGTCCACGTCGCCGGCGGCGACGCCGCCGTGTTCCAGCGCGGCCTTGATCGCCGTCGCGCCGAGGGTCGGCGTCGGAACGCCGCTGAATTGACCGAGGAAGGAACCGATGGCCGTGCGCTTGGCGCCGACGATGACGATATCGGACATACAACTCTCCGCGTAGCGTGGATAGAGGCGGGCTGGGTCGGAGCCGGGGCGCCGAACCGCTCGATTATGCGCCGGTCTGTTGCGCTGCGGCAATTGAACCGGTGGCTGTCCATAGGGGGTTCCCGCGCGTTTTTTCCCGTGCTGGCGGAAGCGGCCGCCATTCTGTCGGAACGGCCGTGCGGCCTTCGCGAAAACGCGCGGTTGTGCGGCTGCGTATGCGCAGCTAGCCTCGGGCCATGCGCGACAGGGGGCGAGCATGCAGGCGGTCGCGACTGCCCGGATTGTTCCGGCCGGTCGTGTATGCGTTGCTGGTCGCGGGGACGTTCGGCGGGGTGCAGGCGAGCGACGTCCCCGGCATCGAGGACGTACGTTTCCGCACCTTCAGCACCGAGGAAGGACTGTCGCAGGCGACCGCGCGCGCGATCGCGCAGGACAGCAGCGGTTTCATCTGGATCGGCACACAGGACGGCCTCAACCGTTTCGACGGCCACAACTTCCGCATCTATCGCCACGATCGTTCCGATCCGCATTCGCTCGCGCAGAACCACGTCTGGGACATCGTGCCCGACGCCGACGGCGATCTGTGGATCGCGACGCAGGGCGGCGGGCTCGGCCGTTACGACGCCGAACTCGATCGTTTCGACAACGTTCGCGCCGACCCGGCGCGCAGCGACGCGCTCGCCGCCAACCACGTCACGGCGCTGCTGCTCGATCGCGCGCAGCGGCTCTGGGTCGCGAGCGTCGCCGGGCGCCTGCAGTGGCTCGATCGCGGCAGCGGCCGTTTCAGCGATGTGCCGATCGGCGCATTGCCGGCGCTGCGCATGGTGCGCGCGATGCTGCAGTCGCGCGACGGCAGCATCTGGCTCGGCACGCACGACGGCCTGCTGCGCCTCGACGCGCACGGCCGCACGCGGCTGCCGCTGCCGGCGGAAGTCGCGCACCTGGATATCTTCGCCCTGGCCGAAGCCTCCGACGCGACGGTCTGGATCGGCACGCTCGATGCCGGCGTCGTGCAGGTGTCGGCCGACGGCCGCCTGCTGCAGCACCTGCGCCACGATCCGGGCGCGGCGCCGGGCGAGAGTCTGCCGGACGACGCCGTGCGCGGCATCCTGCCGGATCCCGACGGCACGCTGTGGTTCACGAGTTCGAACCGCGGCCTTTCGCGCTACGACCCGAAGCGCCGGCGCTTCGGCGTCTATCGCCACGATGCGGCGCGCGACTACACGATTGCGGGCAACCGGCTCTGGGGCATCCTGCGCGAGCGCAGCGGACTGCTCGTCGTCGGTTCCTGGGTCAACGGCTTCAGCAGGACAAGCTACAGTGAGTGTCACGTTTGCTGGTGCTGTGAGTACGCTCGAGTAATCGATCGTGTAAGTGAAGGT
>CAMLLF010000736.1 GCA_946480705.1 uncultured Lysobacteraceae bacterium
CGGCCGGCGCGATCGACCGCGTCGAGGACGTAAAGGTCCACGACAACTTCTTCCATCACAACCAGCACGTCGGCGGCAACGGCTATGGCGTCGAATCGACCGGCGGCGCACGCGTCCTGATCGAACGCAACCTGTTCGATCACAACCGCCATGCGATCGCCGCGGCCGGCGGCTACGATCCCGGAAGCTGGTACACGGCGCGGCACAACCTCGTGCTGCGGGGCGGCGGCTACCACGATTCGTACCCGGTCTACGGCACCTGGTGGACGCATCAGTTCGACGTGCACGGCACGACCGCCTGCGGGCCGCTGTTCTTCGACGCGCCGGGCAGCTGCGGCGAGGCCGGCATCTACTATGAGTTCACCGACAACGCCTTCCAGTACACGCGCGGCAACGCGATCAAGATCCGCGGCAATCCGCTGGTCAACCCGCGCGCGAGCGGCAACGTGTTCGCGCATGAGGACGACGACGAGGCCATCACGCAGAACGGCTGGAATTATCAGAGCGCGATCACCACGCCGCTGATCGGCCAGAACAACCGCTTCGGCGTGAAGACGTTCGCCGACTACGGCGTCTGCGACATCGACGGCGACGGCACCGACGACCTGTTCCTGGCGACCGGCGCGAACTGGTGGTGGTCCAGCGGCGGCAAGATGCAGTGGACCTTCCTGCGCGCCGCGACCGAGCGCCTCGCCGACGTCGGCCTCGGCGATGTCGACGGCGACGGGCGGTGCGATGTCATCGCCGGCAGCCCGGTGCGGATCGCCCGCGGCGGCAGCGGCGTCTGGGAGCCGATTCCGGAAGCGGCCGGCGCCGATTTCGCAAGCCTGCGCTTCGGCGATTTCAACGGCGACGGCCGCACGGACTTCTTCCGCCGCGATTCGGCCGGCAGCTGGTTCATCCTGTCGCCGGGCGTGTTTCCGTGGACGGAAATCAACAACTCGTCCGTGCCGCTCGGCGGACTGCGCTTCGGGCACTTCAACGCCGACCGCATCGTCGACG
This sequence comes from uncultured Lysobacteraceae bacterium, assembly GCA_946480705.1. Next base: position 1,003 of record CAMLLF010000736.1, read on the forward strand.
TGATCGCGGTCAGCGGCGGCAAGTGGTCGGTGTCCTACGGCGGCAGGACGCAATGGCAGCAGCTCAACCGCATTCGCGGCGAGTCGCTGGACGGCCTGCTGATCGGCGACATCAACGGCAACGGCCGCGACGACATGATCCGCTACCGCTGGTTGCGCAATCAGTCGCCGATACCGGGCGGCGTGCCCGGCGGCGACATGGGTATCTGGGAAGTGACCTATGACGGCAACGGCACGAACTGGATCCGGCTGAACACGTATACCGCGCCGACGAACGCGTTCGCGCCGACCAGCGTTCCCGGATTCGTCGGCCGCTTCGACCCCGCCACGAACGCCGCGCGGCTCGTGACGATTCCCGACGCCGACCGCTTCGGCCGCGTGTTCGATCCCGCGAGCGGTCAGTTCGTCACGCACAGCCTCTACGCGTACTGAGGCCTTCGACCGTTCTACGCGACATGGCGCCGCGAGGCGCCATGTTGCTTTTGGGCCGCGCGCACCGCGTCAGCGGTCGCAGCGCGTCGCAAGCGCCGATGCGAGGCGCGACTCCGCCGCGCGCAGCGCCGCCTGGACGAAGGGCTTGCGCGCCAGCAACTGCCGCCCCGCCGCGAGATGCGCGCGCGCCGCGCCGCAGCGGCCTTCATCGAGTTCGACGAGACCGAAGGCGAAGCGGCCGTCGGCCTGGACGTGGTGCTGCACGTCGAGCGCGCCAAGGCGCTGCAGCGCAGGCGACCATTCCGCCCGCGCCTCGGCCGTGCGGCCCAGCCGCGCGAGCGCGATGCCGCGCAGCACGCGCGCATACAGCGGGAGCGCTTCGGGCAGATCCGCGCCGAGCGCGGCGAGCTGCGCGACCGCGCGCTCGATACTGGGCAGCGCACGCGGCGCGTCGCCGGCCAGCAGCAGGATCGATCCCTGATGCAGCCATGCCTCCGCGAGCTGCCGCTCGGCGCCCTCGCCGGCGGACGCCAGATCGTCGACGGCCTGCCGGATCATCGGCACGGCCGCGCGCGTGTCGCCGCTGCGCGCGAGGATCTCGGCAAGATTGGCGCGCGTATCCGCAGCGCTGCGGTGATGCGCGCCGCCGGCCGCAACCTGTCGTGCCAGCGCATCGTTCAGGTGACGGATCGCCGGCTCGAACCGGCCGAGCTTGTAGTAGACGATCGCCACGTTGCGGATGTCGACGGCGACCGATTCGTCGTCATCGCTGATTGCGTTGGAAATCGCGATGGCCTGCTCATAAAGCGCCAGGGCCGGCTCGAACTGCCCGAGGTCGTGGTATGCGTTGGCGAGCCGGTGCAGATGCATCGCGCGCCGCCAGTCGTACGCCGGAACGCCGATGCGATCGTCGATGTCGAGCACGGCCTGCGCGACGCGACGTGCGTCGTCGGACCGGCCCATCCGGCGATACGCGCGCCCAAGCCCGTCCAGCGCGGCCGCGTGTTCGACATGCACGGCACCGAAGCGCGACTCGGTCAGCGCGGCGGCTTTTTCGAACGCGGCGAGCGCGAGCGTGTTGCGGTCGAACGTGCCGTGCACCTCGCCCTGCGTGTTGAGCAGCTCGAGCTGCAGCCGGTCGCTGCAGCCGGTCGCGCATTGCGCGCCGGCCGCGTCGAGGTGGCGGTCGGCCTGCAGCGCATCGCCGCGCCGCGATGCCACGGTCGCTGCGAGCGGGTCGAATCGCACGCGCGCGTCCGCGTCGT
>CAMLLF010000737.1 GCA_946480705.1 uncultured Lysobacteraceae bacterium
GGACTTCTGTCGCCGACCTCCGGCGACATCCGCGTGCTCGGCCTGCAGATTCCGCAGCAGGCCGAACAGCTCAAGCGCCGCATCGGCTACATGACGCAGAAGTTCTCGCTGTACGAAGACCTCAGCGTGCAGGAAAACCTCGAATTCCTGGCCGCCGTGCATGATCTGTCGCGCGCCGACGCGCGCGCGCGCATCGACGACCTGCTGCGGCGCTACTGGCTGGCCGACCGGCGCAGGCAGCTCGCCGGCACGATGTCGGGCGGCCAGAAGCAGCGGCTCGCGCTCGCCGGCGCCGTGCTGCACAAGCCCGAGCTGCTGTTCCTCGACGAGCCCACGAGTGCGGTCGATCCGCAGTCGCGGCGTGAGTTCTGGGACTCGCTGTTCGAACTCGCCGACGCCGGCACGACGATCCTCGTGTCGACGCACTACATGGACGAAGCCGAGCGCTGCCACCGGCTCGCGATTCTCGACCAGGGCCGGCTCGTCGCCGACGGCGCGCCGCGCGAACTCTGTGCGAAGCTGCCGTATGCGGTCTGGCTCGTCGACTGCAGCCAGCCTCGCCGCGCGCAGCAGGCGCTGCAGCAGCAGGCCGGCATCGTCGCGCTCGCGCAGATCGGTGCCGAGCTGCGGGTGCTCGCGGCGAATGCGGCCTGGGATGCGGATGCCCTGACGCGCCACCTGCAGGGCAGCGGCATCACTGCGCAGGTGCGCCGCGGCGAGCCGAATCTCGAAGACGTCTTCGTCGCCGCGACGCGCAAGCCCGAACGCGCGGTCACAGGAGCTGCCGCATGAACCTGCGCCGCCTGTTTTCCATCGTCATCAAGGAACTGCGCCAGCTGCGCCGCGACCGGCTCACGTTCGCGATGATCGTCGGCATCCCGACGATGCAGCTGCTGCTGTTCGGCTTCGCGATCAATCTGGACATCCGCCATCTCGACACGGCCGTGCTCGACCAGGCAAACACGGTGCGCTCGCGCGAACTCGTCGCCGAACTCGCCTCGTCGCAGGTCATAACGCTGCGCCATGCGCTCGCCGCGCCGCAGCAGCTCGACGATCTGCTGCGCGAAGGCAAGGTCAGCGTCGGCATCGTGATTCCCGAGGATTTCGAGAACCGCCTCGAACGCGGCGACCGCGCCGCGCTGCAGCTCGTCGTCGACGGATCGGACCAGGTCGTGCAGCAGGCCGCGCGCCAGCTCGCGGCGTTTCCGCTCGCGCGCCTGCGCGGCGACGCCGTGCCGCCGCCTGCGGTCGAAGTCGTGAATTTCTACAATCCCGAACGCCGCGCGCCGGTCAACACGGTGCCCGGACTCGTCGGCGTGATCCTGACGATGACCATGGTCATGTTCACGGCGATGGCGCTCGTGCGCGAACGCGAGCGCGGCAATCTCGAAATGCTGATCGCGACACCCGTGTCGCCCTGGGAACTCACGATCGGCAAGGTGCTGCCGTTCGTCGCGATCGGACTCGTGCAGGTCAGCCTCGTGCTCGCGCTCGGCAAGCTGATCTTCTCGGTGCCGCTGCGCGGCAGCCTGCTCGACATCTACCTCGCCGCGCTGCTGTTCATCATCGCGAGCCTCGCGCTCGGCGTATTCCTGTCCACGCTCGCGCGCAGCCAGTTCCAGGCCATGCAGCTCGCGTTCTTCACGTTCCTGCCGCAGATCCTGCTGTCGGGCTTCATGTTCCCGTATGCCGGCATGCCACGCGCGGCGCAGTGGCTCGCCGAGATCCTGCCGATGACGCATTTCCTGCGCCTGATCCGCGGCATCGCGCTGCGCGGCGCGACGCTCGCGGACCTCTGGACCGAACTCGTCGCCCTCGCCGCGTTCAGCGTGGTGATGCTCAGCATCGCAGTGACGCGCGTCAGCAAGCGACTCGATTGACGTCGGATCGACGTCGGATTGACGTAGGGCGCAATAACCGAAGGGCATTGCGCCATGTTTCCGAGCGCGTCGCATCCGATGAACGGCGCAATGCCCGTCCCGTCGGTTATTGCGCCCCACGCGGCAACGCACCCGCGTTCACGAGCAACGTTTTCGCGAGCGCCGCACGCTTGGGCGCATCGCCGTCTTTCACGTCGATGTTCAGCGCGAAGAACCAGCGCCGGCCGCCGCGTTCGACCCAGCCGACGTACCAGCCGAGATCGGGCCTGCCGTCGATCGAGGTCCAGCCGGTCTTTGCATGCAGCGTGTAGTCCGGCGTTTCCTCGACGATCGTGATGCGCCGGACGATGTCCTGGCTGCGTGTCGAGAACGGCAACGTTCCCGCGGCGAGCCGCCGCAGGAACGCGATCTGCCCGACCGCGCTGATCTTGAGGCTGCTGCCGAGCCAGAACCGGTCGATGCCGCCGCCGATGTCGCGGTTGCCGTAGCCGACCGCGTCGATCCAGTGCTGCATGCGCCGCGGGCCGACGCGCCGCGCGAGTTCCTGGTAGTACCAGACGACCGAATGCGTCATGCCGCTCGCGAGGTCGTGGTCGCGGTTCCACTCGGCCTTCCAGCGTTTCGTACCGTCCCAGCGCAGGGTTTCGCGCTGGTCGGCGATGACGCCGGTTTCCAGCGCGGCCAGCGCATTGAAGAGCTTGAACGTCGACGCAGGCGAGAACGGCGTTTCGGCGCGCTTGCGATCGTGGACGGCGTAGCGCGCGGCGCGCTCGTCGTAGACGAGCATCGTGCCGCTCACCGACTGCGCCTCGAAT
>CAMLLF010000738.1 GCA_946480705.1 uncultured Lysobacteraceae bacterium
CCGAAGCCTGCCGGGAGCTGGCCTTCCCGGTCGTGTCCGGCAATGTCTCGCTGTATAACGAAACCAATGGCCAGGCGATCCCGCCGACGGCGTCAGCCTGCAGCTGCCGCTGGCCTACGTGAACGCGGTGCCGGCGGCGCGCTGCGAATGGCTGGTGCCCGGACTGCTCGCGGAAAAGGCCGCCGAGCTGATCCGCGGCCTGCCCAAGGCGCTGCGGCGCAATTTCGTGCCGGCGCCGGACTTCGCGCGCGCGTTCGTCGAAAGCGAAGCGCCGCGCGATGCGCCGCTCGCGCGCGTGCTCGCCGCGTATCTGCAGCGAGTGACCGGCGTTGCCGTCGGCGAGGGCGATTTCGCGTCCGTCGCGCTGCCGGCGCACCTGCACATGCATTTCCGCGTCTACGACGAAAACGGACGGACGCTGGAGCAGGGGCGCGATCTCGAACTGATCCAGGCCAACTGGAGCGGCGCCGCGCGCGCGGCGTTCTCGCGTCAGGCGGACGCGGATCTGACGCGCGAGGACGTCGAAACCTTCGACTTCGCCGAGATCCCCGAGTCGCTCGTGAGCCAGGGCAACCTGACCGCATACCCGGCGCTGGTCGACCTCGGCGACAGCGTCGCGCTGCGCGTGTTCGAACGCCGCGACGAAGCGCTGGCTTCGCACCGCGGCGGTGTCGTGCGTCTGTTGCGGCGCGCGCTCGCCGACCGGATCAAGCAGGCGCGCCGGCAACTGCCGATCAATCATGCGCTCGCGCTGAAATACGCGGGCATCGCGAGCGTCGAGTCGCTGCGCGAGGATCTGATCGAGGCCGCGCTGCAGGAACTCTTCGCCGCGCGCGATCTCGACCTGCGCAGGCGCGAGACCTTCGCGCAGGCCGAAGCGGACCTCGCGCGGCAGCTGTTTCCGACCGCGATGCAGTGGCTCGGCCTCGTCGAAGACGTGCTCGCGGCCTATGTCGAACTCGGACCGTGGCTCAAGGCGCCGCTCATGGGCTACGGCAAGGCGAACTACGACGACCTGCACGAACAACTGCGTGAGCTCATGCACCCGGGCTTCGTGCGCGAACTGAGCCGCGCACGTCTTGCGCACTATCCGCGCTACCTGAAGGCGATGCGCCTGCGCGCCGAACGCCTGCGCGTCGACGCGAGCCGCGATCAGGCGCGACTCCTCGCGGTGCAGGGCTACTGGCGCGAGTACCTCAAATTCCGCGCGAGCGGCGAATCGCCGGAGGCGCTCGACGAACTGCGCTGGCTCGTCGAGGAAATGCGCGTGTCGGTGTTCGCGCAGGAACTCAAGACCGCCGAAGCGGTGTCGCCGAAGCGGCTGCAGAAGGCGGTCGACGCGCTGAAAGCGAGGAAAGAGTGAGAGGAGTGAGTAGCGAGTGGAAGCGTGCGGCTTCGGTACGTTTCTCACGCATTGCCGATGGTCGTCGTTGATCGCGATCCTTCGGCAGCGCGTTCTGGAGTGAGCAAGAATCGAGCAGCGGCGACGCCGCCACTCGTTTCTCACTCCTCCCCACCCATTCCTGCTTACTTGATGCGCCGCACACGCAGGCTGCAGCCGCAGCCGTCGACGTACATCAGCCAGCTGCCAAGCAGCATCGGCTTGATGCGGACGGCGGGACTGTTCAGGCCGAGGTCGGTGCGCATGCCCGATTCGGCCTGCTGCCAGACCTGGCCGTTGTCGAGTTTGAACGTGGTCTTGCCGAGCCAGCCGTCGAGCCGGCCCTGGATGTTGGCTTCGATGGTCTCGCGCTCTTTTTCTTCCGGGTAGAACTCGGGCGTGCCGTCGCGGGACGTGGCCGACCGCATCGGAGCGCCCGGTGCCAGGCCATGAATCCGCAACCAGTCGTTCAGGGACTTGAGCTGGTCGGGACTGAGCCGGTCGAGACCGGCTGCGTTGAACTCCGCGCGGCTCATGCGCTCTTCGAGCGTCGAGAACTCCGCGCCCTGGGCAAGGCCGACAGCGGACAGAGCAGCGGCAAGGGCGAGCAGGCGAATCCCGTTCATGAAGCACCTCAATTGATGGGGCGAAAGCCGCAATTGTAACGACTGGTGCAGCAGTTCTCCTCAAGCGCCGGAATTTGGTCGAAAATCGGGCGCGTCGGGTAACTGCTACTTAACACTGGAGCGGGTAGCGGTACGTATACTCCGCGTCAAGATGGCAGTCAGGAAATGCTCAGCTTGCTGCTGGGCGGCCCGGCTGCAGTCGGGGACAACGGATTTCGTCCAAAAAGGCGTCACGAGGCGCGCGGGTTCCTGCGTGCTCGGTACAGGCAAATTCAGTCACTGGTGAAGAATACGATGAGGCATTTCCGGATTACGCGAACGAATACGCTGCTGCTCGGCCTGGTCATGGCCGGCGCCTGCGGAGTCAGCTACGGCGCGGATGTACCTCTGGTGTTCAGTAACGAAGACATCGCGCCGTTCAACGCGATGCAGATCACGAAGACTCCCAACGAGACTTCGACGACGACGACGATCCGCGTGATGCAGCCGACGCTCTGCGGCAAGGTCACGGCCTCGGCCGCGCCGGCCGGCTTCACGAATCGCGTCAATCCGGTATTTGCGGGCTTCTATCCCGGCAGCGGCGATTTCAAGTTCGGCTCCCTTTCGGGCGGAGCGCAAACCCCGGTGCAGGGCATCGGCTACTGGAACTTCCGTCCGACCGGCCTGACGATCCAGTCCGACGTCGA
>CAMLLF010000739.1 GCA_946480705.1 uncultured Lysobacteraceae bacterium
AGACCGTGACCCTGAACCTGTCGAGCGAGGCGCTCAACGGCACGTGGAATCTCCGCGTCAACGACAACGCCGGCGGCGACACCGGCAGGATCGACAGCTGGAGCATCACGTTCTGAAGCAACCCAACGGACGGCGCCTCTTCGGCGCCGTCCGTCGTTTGCGCCATCGCCAACGAATCGACTCAGCCGCCGCGCGGCCGCGCCGCGCCGTCGCTTCACGCCCTTCGTCATGCAGCGGCAGCCGCGCTGCCGCCTGCGGAGATCCGATCATGCATGCATGCCCTGCTTTGCGGAGCCACTTGCTCGTGTTCGTGGCTGCCGTATCCATGACTGCCGCAGCCAGCGCGCAGTCCCTGTCGAATGACGACTCCGAGCGCGGCAGCCGGCCGCGCGAGGAAAGCTGGCAGATCGAGCAGCGCCAGCGGTGGTTCATCCAGTCGCGCGGACTCGACCGCGCCGCCAACGCGAGCGCCGAACGGCGCAATGCCGTGGAAGCGCTGAAGGTCGAGGTCGAGCGACTGGCGCCGTTGCAGCGCGCCGCCGGCGAAACGTGGGCGCCGCTCGGCCCCTCGTCGATGAACATGGGCAACTGGACCATGGGCCGCGTTTCGGGCCGGAACAATGCCGTCACGCCGCATCCCGGCGACGACAATATCGTCTATTTCGGCGCAGCCGCGGGCGGCGTCTGGAAGACCACCAACGGCGGCACGTCGTGGACGCCGCTGTTCGACCAGGTCGGAACGCTGCCGATCGGCGCCGTGTTCGTCGAAGCGTCCGCGCCGGCCAACGTCTGGGCAGGCACGGGCGACAAGAATGGCGGCGGCTGTGCCGGCTATTTCGGCCAGGGCGTCTACCTGTCCACCGACAGCGGCGCGACGTGGCAGGCGCGCAACGGCAGCGGCTCCGGCGCGATGCCGCTGTCCATCGTCAATGCCGTGGCCGTGCAGCCGACCAACGCGAACGTCGTGCTGGCCGGCGGCGCGGGCAGCTGCAGCGCGACGGGAACGTTGTCGGGCTCCGGCCTGTACCGCTCCGCCGACCGCGGCGGCAGCTGGACCAAGACCCTCAACGGCAATGTCGAAGACATCGTGTTCGTGCCCGGCACGGCGACGGTGTATGCCGGCGTCGGCGGCGGCGGCGTGTACAAATCCACCGACGGCGGCGCGAGCTGGACCGCCAGCAACAGCGGCCTCGCCGTTTCCGGCAACCGGTTGCGCCTCGCGATGGCGGCGAGCAACACCAACGTGCTGTACGCCCTGCAAAGCGGCAGCCTCTATCGCAGCGCCGACGGCGGGGCCAGCTGGAGCCTGCGCAGCAACAGCGCCTGCGAAGGCCAGTGCACCTACAACCTCGCCATCGACGTGCACCCCACGCAGCCGGACACGATCCTCGTCGGCAGCATCCGTGCGGCGCGCTCGACCAACGGCGGCAGCAGCTTCACCTTCCTCACGACCACCTGGGGCAGCGGCCAGACCGTGCATCAGGACACTCACGTCGTGCGCTATTCGCGCATCGATCCGAACCGTTTCTGGATCGGCAGCGACGGCGGGGTCTGGCGGACCGACAACGGCGGATCCGGCTGGGTGAACATGAATTCCAATCTCAATGTCACGCAGTTCTACGACATCAGCGTGCATCCGACCAATCCGGACATCGTGTTCGGCGGCGCGCAGGACAATTCGTCGTCGTCGCGCACCACGAGCTCGGTCTGGAACCTCACGTTCGTCTCCGGCGACGGCTTCATGAACGCGATCGACGCGACCAACCCGTCCATCGTGTTCCAGACCAGCTATCCCTCGGGCGGTTTCCCGAGCATCTATCGCTCGACCACCGGCGGCGGCGCGAACAGCTTCTCCAAACTGGCGACGACCGGCATGACGTCGTCGTCGAGCTTCCCGTGGGTGACGCCGATGGCGGTCGCCGGCAACCGTCTATTCACTGCGTCCAACGTGGTCTATCGCGCCACCACGTCGGCCAGCCCGATGTCGTGGACGGCCGTCACCGGCAACCTCGGCTCGGCCGTGTCGGTGCTGACGCCGGTGTCGATGGGCGTGCTGATTCCGACCTATGCGGGCACTTCCGGCGGCCGCATCTACGCGACGCCCGACGCCGCCGTGCCCAGCAGCACGTGGACCGACGTCACCGGCAACTACCCGGGCGGCGTGGTCTCGGACATCGCCATGGACCCGCTCAACGCGCAGCGCGTATTCGTCACGCGCGCCGGCTTCGGCGCGTCGCGGCTGTATCGCTCGACCAGCGGCGGCACGAACTGGAGCGCGGTCGGCGCCGGACTGCCGAACGTGCCGGCCAATACCGTCGCGATCGACCCGCAGAACACCAACCGCATCTTCGTCGGCACCGACATCGGCGTCTACGAGAGCGCCGACGGCGGCAACAATTTTGTTGCTTTTTCCACCGGACTGCCGCTCGGCCTCGTCGTCACCGATCTCGAGATCGACGACGCTCCGCACGTGCTCAGCGCCGGCACCTACGGCCGCGGCGCCTGGAAGGTCACGCTCAACAATGGCGGCAACGTGGCGCCGACCGCGAATTTCAGCGTTGCGACCAACGCGCTGACGGCGACCTTCACCGACACCTCGACCGACAGCGACGGCACGATCGCCTCGCGCAGCTGGAACTTCGGCGACGGCGGTACCTCGACGGCGACGAACCCGAGCCACACCTA
>CAMLLF010000740.1 GCA_946480705.1 uncultured Lysobacteraceae bacterium
ACTTGGCCACGAGGGCCATGAAGCCGAGCAGGAACACGACCAGAATGCCGACCGCGGCAATCAGTGTGGTGAAGGCGATGTCCATGGTGACGCTCCGCAGAATTGGGGGAAACGTGCATTACGTTTCAGCGTACCGGCGCTACACGAGGCGTCGGTGCGGGTATTGCCGCGCGTCCTTCCCGGGACGCGCCATGATCTGAACGCCGCGCGCGGCGCTTCCGAACGTTCAAGGCGGATCGAATTCGGCGACGAGATAGCGCTTGCGCCGCGGGTCGAACTCGAGCACGACGGCCGGCGAGTCGCGGCTCAACCGGTTGGGCTGTGCCGCATAGACCTGCAGGGTCAGGCGCGTGCCGCCGCCCATCTCGACCTCGGCCTGGCCGAAATTGTCCTCGACGCTCAGGGTCAGGATGCGGCAGCGCCGGCCGACGGCCGATTCGCGCGTGACCTTGTCGTTCACGACGAACAGCGGCTTCAGGGGCCGCAGCGACGCCGACGCCAGCAGCATCGCGGCGAACAGCGCCACCGTCAGCACCAGCGTGCCCGACGCCCAGAGCGGCAGCGGCACGTGCGGCATCAGCAGTCCGGCCGCGAGCATCGTCAAGAGCCACCAGTAGAACGCGACGCCGCTGATGACGATGGAGAACGGCAGCCGGTCCAGCCCGAGCGCGACCAGCATCTCGGGCAGGCCGCTGACGTCGGCGTCTTCGCTGCCGCCGAGCCAGTCCGGACCGATGCTGTCCATGTCGAGCAGACCGGCGATGGTCAGCAGCCAGAACACGAGCATCACGCCGACGAAGATGCTCGGCAGCAGACCGGGATAGCTCGTCAGAAGTTGTAGAAAGCTCACGACGCAGGGTTCCTTTTTCCACTACGGGATTTGCGCTGCTTTTCCGCGAAAGCCACCAGCGCGGCTCCGACGCGTTCCTTGATCGCCAGATGATTGCCCGGATCGAGATCGTAGCGCTCGCCGAGCAGCCGGTAGTCCTCTTCGCTGAGACTCACCGTCAGCCGCGGCCGCTTGGCCTGCCGCAGCAGCGGCAGGCCGAGCACGACACGGACCTGGTCGGAATTCGACAGGTTCGCCTCGAACGCCGCGGCGCGGATCGCCTGCAGCACCGCTTCGGAAACGTCGAACGCGACCTGGACCGCACGCAGCGCCGGTTGCGAGGAACGCCAGCGGCTCGGCAACTCAGTCTTCATGCGGGTCGCGTCCGGTGCGCCGCCGCGGAAGCTGCTGCAGCGCGTCGATGACGCGGTTCGCTCGCGCGCGCCGGAAGGCCGGCGCCGCCGGCGATGCGGCCGGCGCGGTTTTCGGCGCCTTCTTCGCGGAGCCCTTCGCCGGCTTGCGCGCCGCGGCCGCCGCCGGCGCGCGGCGCGGCTTCGCGCGCGCGACCGCCTGCGTCGCCTGGCCGATCACGCTGGCCGCGCGCGCCATCGAAAGATCGTGGTCGAGTTCGCGCAATTGCCGGTTGACCTGGTCGTGCAGGCGGTCGAGATGGACCAGATGCGCCTGGAAGCTGCCGGCCAGGTCGCTGTCGCGGGCGATCGCCCGCGCAAGTTCGACCAGTCGTTCGCGGTAGCGCGGATGCGACTGCGGCGCGCGGGTCAGCGCTTCGAGCTTGTCCTGTGCGCGGGCGAGGCGCCGGCGCACGACGTCGGCGCGCGTGCGCGCATCGGCGAGTTCGCGCGCCGTGCGCTGCAGCAGCAGCTGCGCCTGACGCAGCGGCTTCGGCACGGCGCCGGCGTCCTTGCCGTTCGCCGCGGCGGCGCCGAGTTCCTGCTTGAGCATGTCGCGGATGTCATCCCACCAGGCCATCGCACACCTCAGACCAGAAATTCGGCGAGCGCGCTCAGCGCGTCGCGGCCGTTGTCGCCAAGCGTGGCGAGTTCGAGCGCCATGTCGGCGGCCGAAGCGGCCGGACTCAGCGCGCCGACCAGCACGAAGTGCTCGCCGATGCGGCCGAACGCCGACAGCGGCACGCTGGGATTGAGATCGAGCAGGGTTTCGAGGAGCTTCGCGCGCAGCCGCGGCTTCACGTCCGCGTCGCGCCAGAGATAACTGATGCAGAGCAGCTGGCTGCCCGCGTCGGTGACGTAGATCGGCAGGCGCTCGCTGCCGGGAAACGCGATTTCGATGACGGGGACTTCGCCGGCGACCGGCACGACGTCGATGACGTCGACCAGGATCTGTCGCCGCAGCAGCGGCACGGCCGCTTTGATCAGGCTGGTCAGACGACGCCGGCTTGCCATGCTCCCCCTCCGGAACGCGGATACGCGAGTGCGGTATGGCGGACGCTACCGGCCACGACATAACATGTCAAGACATATTATGTCTCCTACACCTTCGGCCCGATGCCCCGCCTCGATACGCACTGCTATCCTGCTGCGATCCGCCTGGAAGCCCAACGAATGACCATCCGCCGACTCATCCTGCTCGCCCTCGCGTCCCTGCTCCCCGCCGCGGCATTCGCCGCCAAGGTCAAGCCGCCGGCCGCCGTGCTGCGCGAGGCGACGACGAGCCTTGCCGCGGTCGAGTTCGCCGAGGCCGGCAGCGAAGGCGCGGCCGAACTGGAGCGGGCCGTGCTGGCCGCGTGCGCGGGCCGGACCACGCTGTTCGTGGCGCACCGGCTGACCCAGGCCATGGCGGCGGACCGGATCGCCGTGCTGGACGCGGGGCGCG
>CAMLLF010000741.1 GCA_946480705.1 uncultured Lysobacteraceae bacterium
GAGAACACCATCCGCATCGGCGATCACCCGCCCGACCGCCGTCGGAGGCAGCGCATCGTTGAACCGGATCCGGGGGTCGTTGCAGGCGCTCCGCTCGAGTTGATGTCGATGCGGCATGAGCGCGAAGGACGCCGATCAGCTGTTCATGGAAAAACCGCAGGATCCGGCCCAGGCCGCGATCCTCAGGCGCGCGACCGGCGCGGCGAAATGACCGCGCGTACCCGGAGGACCCCGATGCGGATAGGAAAAATCGTCATTGCCGCGCTGCTCGGCGGCTCGGCCATGCTGGCGGCGGCGCAGGACGCGGCGAAGCCGCGCATGTCGCGCGAGCAAGCCGAAAAGATCATGGAAGAGGACGGCACCTCGGTCGTCCAGGACAACCTGCCGGTCAACCTGTTCAACGCGAAGGCGCAGATCGTCGAAGCGATGATCGTGCTCGGCGTCGACCCGAACGGCAAGCTCGAGATGACGCCGCAGACGACGCTGGAATTCGCGATCCAGGCCTGCATGGACACGTCGATCGCCGAAGCCGACGTGCTCGCGACGATCGCGGTGCTGCTGCGCGAAGGCGCGCGACCCAACGATACCGGCATGATGGGCACGCTGATCCTCGCCGCTCAGCAATGCACGCCGGCCGTGGTGAAGCAGCTGGTCGCCGGCGGTGCTGCGCTCGACCAGCGCACGCCGCAGGGATTCACGCCGCTGTCGATGGCGCTGATCGTCGGCAGGTACGACAACGCCGAGGCGCTGATCGACGCCGGCGCGAAGCTGTCGGCCGAAGCGGCCGGCAGGCTGCGCGAAGGCGCCGAGGGCAACGAGCGGCTGCTCGCGCTGATCAAGCGCGCGACCCGGCACTGAGCGACACGCAACAGAACGAGAGCCGGAGCAGCCTCCGGCCAACGACGCGGAAAACGAGCGATGACCGACCAAAAGAACGACAGCCCCGATATGCCGCGCCCGCCCGAAGACGAGAACCGTCTGATCGCCGAGCGCCGCGAAAAACTGCGCGCGCTGCGCGCGACGGGCATCGCGTTCCCGAACGATTTCGCACCCGATTCGTTCGCCGGCGACCTGCAGTCCGAGTTCGCCGACAAGGACCGCTGGACCGCCGACGCGATCGACGCGCTCGGCCGCCGCGTGCGCGTCGCCGGACGCCTGCTCGCCAAGCGCCAGATGGGCAAGGCGAGCTTCGCGCAGGTGCAGGACATGACCGCGCGCCTGCAGCTGTTCCTGCAGCAGGCCGCGCTCGGCGATGCCTACGAGGCGTTCAAGGGCTGGGACGTCGGCGACATCGTCGGCGCCGAGGGCGTGCTGACGCGCACGAAGACCGGTGAGCTTTCGCTAAAAGTGGACACGCTCCGGCTGTTGACGAAGTCGCTGCGGCCGCTGCCCGACAAGTGGCACGGGCTCGCCGATGTCGAGCAGCGCTACCGCCAGCGCTACGTCGATCTCGTGGTGACCGAAGAAGCGCGCCGCGTGTTCAAGCTGCGCTCGGCGGTGATCGGCCACATCCGCAAGTGGCTCGAGGATCCGTCGCGCCGCTTCATGGAAGTCGAGACGCCGATGATGCACGTGATCCCGGGCGGCGCGACTGCGCGGCCGTTCGTCACGCATCACAATGCGCTCGACCTGCAGCTCTATCTGCGCGTCGCGCCCGAGCTGTACCTCAAGCGTCTCGTCGTCGGCGGCTTCGAGCGCGTCTACGAGATCAACCGCAACTTCCGCAACGAGGGCGTGTCGACGCGGCACAATCCCGAGTTCACGATGCTGGAGCTCTACCAGGCCTATGCGACCTACACCGGGATCATGGATCTGACCGAAGCCATGATCCGCGAGACCGCGCAGGCCACGCTCGGCGCGACCGCGCTGACCTGGGAAGGCCGCAGCATCGATCTCGGTCCCGCGTTCAAGCGCTGGCCGATGGAACAGGCCGTGCGCGAACACAATCCCGAGATCGGCGCGCACGAACTGCGCGACCGCGACGCGCTCGCCGCGCACTGCGCGCGCAAGGGTATCCACGTGAAGCCGTCCTACGGCTGGGGCAAGCTGCTGCTCGAACTGTTCGAGGCGACCGTCGAAGGTACGCTCGTGCAGCCGACCTTCATCACGCAGTACCCGACCGAGGTCTCGCCGCTCGCGCGCGAGAACGACGCCGATCCGGGCATCACCGACCGCTTCGAGCTGTTCGTCGGCGGCAAGGAGATCGCGAACGGCTTCTCCGAGCTCAACGATCCGGAAGACCAGGCCGCGCGCTTCCATGCGCAGGTCGCGGCGAAGGATTCGGGCGACGACGAGGCCATGCATTTCGACCACGACTACATCCGCGCGCTCGAATACGGGCTCGCGCCGACCGGCGGCCTCGGCGTCGGCATCGATCGCCTCGTGATGCTGTTCGCCGACGCGGCCTCGATCCGCGACGTGCTGCTGTTCCCGTACATGCGCCCCGAAGCCTGAGCGGCGTGACGGTGCGGCAGGTCGGCCGGGCCGCGGGCGTCGCCGGCCTCGCCGGCTTTCTTGCACTGCAGGCGCCGATGCGACGCTCGGGCTGGCCTGGGTCCGTCTGATCGCCGCGGCGGCTGTGGCGCCATGGCGCGACGCGATCGATCTTGCGCGCGGGCCCGATGCCCTGGAGTGCCTCGAGTCCTTCGACGCGGAAGTGCTCGTGCT
>CAMLLF010000742.1 GCA_946480705.1 uncultured Lysobacteraceae bacterium
GCCGTGGATGTGCGCGAAGCCGCAGACCAGCGTCTTGCCGTAGCGCGCCTTGAACTCCTGGAATTCCGACCCGTCGACGATGCGCGCGATGATCTCGCGGATGTCGAACGGCCGGCGCGTGTCGGCCGGCACGACGCCGTAGATTTCCTCGGCCGCGTAGGCGGGCTCGCTCGGCGTCGCGACGGCGACCGGCAGCTGCTTGCGCCGGTTCAGGTGCCTGACGACGTCGCGCGCGATCGCGAGCGCGTGGGCGTCGTTCTCGGCGAAGTGGTCGGCGACACCGGAGATCGACGTGTGCACGTCGGCGCCGCCCAGCGATTCGGCATCGACGACTTCGCCGGTCGCCGCTTTGACGAGCGGCGGGCCGCCGAGAAAGATCGTGCCCTGTTCCTTGACGATGATGGTCTCGTCGCACATCGCCGGCACGTAGGCGCCGCCGGCCGTGCACGAACCCATGACGACGGCGATCTGCGCGAGGCCCAGTCCGCTCAGGCGTGCCTGATTGTAGAAAATGCGGCCGAAGTGCTCTTTGTCCGGAAACACCTCGTCCTGCAGCGGCAGGAACGCGCCGCCGGAATCCACGAGATAGATGCACGGCAGGCGATTCTCGAGCGCGACTTCCTGCGCACGCAGATGCTTCTTGACCGTCATCGGGAAATACGTGCCGCCCTTGACGGTCGCGTCGTTCGCGACGACGACGACTTCCTGCCCGTGCACGCGGCCGATGCCGGTGATCACGCCGGCGCAGGGTGCGGCGTCGTCGTACATGCCGTGCGCGGCCAGCGGCGAGAGTTCGAGGAACGGCGAGCCCGGATCGAGCAGCGCGCGGATGCGCTCGCGCGGCAGCAGTTTGCCGCGCTCGGTGTGCTTCGTGCGTGCCTTGTCGCCGCCGCCGAGCGCGACCTTCGCCATCTGCGCCTGAAGATCGTCGACCGCGGCGCGGAGCTGCGCGGCGTTGGCCTGGAATTCGGGGCTGCGGGGGTCGATCTTCGATTCGATCTGGGTCATGAGCACACCGGGCTGAGGCAAGGGCGGAATGAAAGCACAGGGTGTCGGCGCTTGGGAAATTCCTCGCCGCATTTCCGTCGGGCTATCGAAGCGCGTCGTCGAGAATCGCCGCGCCGACAACACTGAACACGATCGCCAGCAGGCCGTAGACGAACGAATAGCCGACGATGCGACGCCAGCGCAGGCTCGCGCGCTCGTGCGGCAGACGGCGGCGTGCGAGCCAGTCGGCGAACCAGAGCGCAGGCACGGGCAGCGCCGCGGCGATCAGCCACGGCATCTCCGTCGGCGAGGCGCCGGTGAAAGCCAGTCCCATGACCCAGCCGACCGCGGCGTACATTGCGGCAGGCGCGAGGCTGCGCCAGCCGAACGCGGCGGCGCTGACGAGTCCGAGACCGGCAGGCGCGGCCGCTCCGCCGACGCGATCGGCGACGATCGCGAGCAGCATGCCTGCCGCGATACCGATCGGCAGCGCGCGGGCCGGTGCGAACCAGACGGTGACGCGCTCGCGCCAGCGCTCGTGCGCGGCATCCGTGATCGCGATCAGCCGCGCGAGTCCGTGCAGCGCGAGGCGCCAGCCGTTGATCACGACGATGACCGGCACGGCGATCACGAGCAGCGTGAGCATCAGGCCGGCGAAGCCCGACGAATCGCCGTTGGGCGAGTGCCACAGGGCCAGCGCGCCGAACAGCGCGACGCCGAGCCACACGACACCTCCAAGGATCGCCGCCCGCAGCGCGCCGGCGAACGACTGTCGCAGATTCGGCGGCGCGCCGGGATGCGCACTGCGCCAGTACGCGACATTCGCCGCGCCGAACAGGTGCTGCGTCGCGGCGTCGCCATAGTGTTGCGACCAGCCGTTGAGCAGGCGATTGACGCGCACGAGGCGCTGTCCCGACAGCAGCGCGCGGAAGCGCGGCAACCGATCGCGCTGTTCGCGCAACTGGCACAGCAGCCGGATCTCCTGCTCGACACCGATCGTGTCATCGCCCTTGGGAATCAACTGCTGCTTCGTCGCGAGATGCCAGTCGAACTGCGCTTCGGCGCCGGCATGGAACAGTGCCGTATCCACGGCGCGCAGGTGTTCGCGCGGAACGCCGATCTGCAGCAGGTGCCGTTCAGAGCCGAGCTGACGCCAGCCGAACGCGCCGCCGAGCACCTGCAGCGCGCGCAGCGTCGGGCGCGCGCCCGTCGTGATCCGATGCAGCAGCGCCAGCTCGACCACGTTGCGGCTGATGAAGCTCGCGAACTCCGGGCACTGTGCGAACCATCGTGCAAACGCATCGCTGTCGTGCGGCGTGTCCGCATCGACCGCGAGCAGTTCGTCGACGACGACCTCGGGCGGACGCAGCGCCGGCAGTGCGAAGTCGACCGGCGTCGCATCGTGTCCGGCGGGCGTCTGCGCAGGGACGCGCACCGGTGGAGCCGTCGCGGTACCCGATTCTGTTGCCTCGGACACCGCAGGCGCGACATCCGGCGCTGTCGCCGTTTCCGGGCACTGCGCCGCCGCGACGACTTCGTTGTCGGCGCGCGCGTCGGTCTGCGCTTCGCGCTCGCGCGCGAACGCCAGACAGATCTCGTACGCGCGGCGCAGCTGCTGAAAGCCGTCGGGATTGTCCTCGGGGCGATTGAGCTTGAGCAGTTCCGCATAGCG
>CAMLLF010000743.1 GCA_946480705.1 uncultured Lysobacteraceae bacterium
CGCATTGGCGGTTTCGATCGCGTCGCCGACCTCGCGCCAGAACGTATCCAGCAGTGCATCGAGCGCCGCGCCGCCCGGCACGCTCCATTCGATCTGCGGCACGGTGTACGCGTTGACGGGGCCTTGCTCCGTCGTGGATTCGCGCGCATCCCATTCGGACAGCAGCGCCTGTATCGAAGTCGCCTTGTCGGCGCTCGCGGTATCGCGCGCGAACGCACGCAGGTCCGCGTCGCCGCGCCGGCGCGCGATATCGTCGAGAAAGCGCAGCGCCTGCTGGCGCTGGTCGGGCTTCGCGCTGCGCGCGATCTCGCGCAGGGCGGGCAGGGTGTCGTCGATGACGCGCCACGCGAGACCCTGGGCGAGGCTGCTCACCTGCTTGCTCGATGCGCTCGCCAACTCGGCCAGCGGGGCGGCAAACGGCTTCAGCGCTTCGGCCGTCAGCGGCGCCAGCAGCGTCAGCACATGCAGGCGCTGCGCCGCGTCGGCCGGTGCGAGATGCGGCAGGATCCGATCCGCGTAGCGCAGCGCCGCTGCGCCGAAGTCGCGGAACGCGCCGACCGACTTCGCGCAGCTTTCGGTGTGACGGCTGTGCTCCAGCGGCGTCGCGAACGCGGCGACCACGAGCGCGGACGGCTCCAGGCCGCCGGCGGCGAGCGCGTTCTCGAACACGGCCGAGGTCACGTGTTTCGACAGCGGCCGTTCCGGCCACAGGCGCGACCAGCCGATCACCTGATGGATCAGCGCTTCGGGCCAGGCGGCGGACAGGCGCAGCGCGCCTTTCCAGTAATACGCGTTGTCGAGCGCGGCGGCGACGATCTGGCCCCACCGGACCAGCATCGCCGGCTCCGCGATGCCGATCTGCGCGTAGACCGGATCGAGCACGCGCGGCCAGGTGGTGGTGGTGTTCTCGAGCAGCAGCTTCGACAGGGCAGCGTGTTGTCCCAGGGTGGCCGGCAGGCCGGCGGGTTCGCCGGTGGCGATATACCGGGCGAGATCCGCGAGCGAGACGGCGTCGCTCAGACGGCCATCCGCGTCGGCGGCGGAGGCGAGTAACGCAGTGAGTCTGGCCGGCCATTCCGCCGGCGTCATTGCGGGCTCGCTGTCGGGTTGTCCCTGCGCTGCTGTCGTCATGAGTGCTCCGATGCCCCGGTGGGCCGATTGGGCGACTTTAATTCGAATTTGTGAAAGGCGGCGGCGGTGCTGGTCACGAAACCCATTGCCACGCAACTTAGCGTCACCCAAGACGAACGGCGAAACCCGTCCCCACCCATGCCCGTCCGGCCGACTGGCCGGACAGCATGGGTGGGGACGGGTGTGCTCCGCATCGTCAGAAACGCGCCAGCCGTTTGACCCGCATTGTGGGACTCCTCGCCCCGGCGACTGCGTCGTACACAAAACGACGCAAAAAAATTCCTGATGCTTTCGCGCCTCGCAATGCGCTAAGCACTTCCGCCAGACGCGCCGACCTAGAACAAAGCAATAACAGACACCTGAAGCGTTTTTGAAATTTTCAATTAGGGTGACTTGGAATCTTTCATCGCGACACTCAGTGCGCGTTGCCGTGAAAGACGTCGTCTGATCGCTACTTGCAGGAAGCGATTCCGTGGCTGACGGCCGGGAAGGCAGCGCCGCGGAACCGCAAGCGTTCCCGGCGCAACGACCAGTCTCACGTCCTCGATTTTCCCGACCCTTCGGTCCGGCGCAGTGCTCGCCGGCGCCGAGGCGCCGGCGTGCGCTCGATGACAGCACGCGTCCGGCCGACTGCTCGCATGGCACGCGTCGGCGGATCGCCGTTCTGCGCGATCCGTTTCCCTTCATTTCGACAGGAGAATGACAAGTGACACAGAACGTACCTACTGCCCGGTCAGCGCGCGCGCGTCGCGTTCTCGTCGGATGGCCCGCTGCACGGTGGGCGACCCTCAGCCTCGTCGCCATGTTCGGTCTGGCCGCAGGCGGCGCGACGCAAGCGCACGAGGACGTGGACGCACAGGCGCAAGCCACGGCATGTCCGGACGGCATCTGCCCGGGCCTCGGACATGCCTACTACCTGCCGTCCATCAACGGCTTCGATCCGCCGAGCTCCGGCAACGACTTCCTCATCGACAAGGCGATCGGCAGCTGCGCGACCGTGACGCCGGCCAAGGAGATGGCGACACGGCAGTTCCAGAGCTCCGAGAGCATGCAGGAACTCACGCGCAAGACCACGGCGAGCTTCGAGTTGAACACGACCTACACGTCGGCGCGGTTGAGTGCGCGGGCGTCGGTGTCGGCCATGACGGGCGGCGACACCACGACCACGCAACGGATGACCAGCACCCATATGGACATCACGACGCCGACGCGCAACGTCGACTTCAACCAGCGCGGCCGCGACTGCTTCGCAAAAGGCAACGTCCATCCGGACGACATCAGGCAGTTCGAGTCGCTGCCGCTGGTTCGCGCGGCGCAGGCCAGCCAGGCCGGCGAGTGGGCGCCCTACGAGAACTATCTGCGGCGATCGGGCTCGCACCTCATGATCCGGCAGCAGTTCGGCAGCCGTTTTCAACGCTGGGAAAGTTCGAGCGCCAGCACGTCGGACATCCTGGACATCCTCAAGGCGAAGGCGTGTGCCGGTGTCGAGGGCCGCAATCCGACGACGCAGGGCTGGAGCGTC
>CAMLLF010000744.1 GCA_946480705.1 uncultured Lysobacteraceae bacterium
GTCCAGTCAGGGCAGGGTCTCCAGCCGGGGTTACGCGTGCGGCTCTTCGGTTGCTGAGGCCTGCCTGCCTTTTAGTGCTACTATTCGCGCCGTGAGGTGTTGCCCATGTCGCAGCCGAATGGATTGAATCGCCGCGCGTTCCTGCGCACGAACTGGTATGACGAATACCTCGACCCGGGTGCGGCGACCTGCGCCGGGCTGTCGCAGCTCAACGACGGCTCGACGTTCTACGCGTCGCGGCCGGGCTGGGGCATCGACGGCGAGGACGGCTACTACTGCGGCACCGACCGCGCGATCGGCTACGGCACGATGACGAGCCGGCGCAAGGGCGCGAACGGCTACGCGTCGCTCGGCTATTCGTTCGACAACGACGTCGAGTGGTTCGCCGACCTGCAGCTCGGCTATCACGACGTGGCGATGTTTCGCGACGTGACGCAGTGGAGCTACCAGGCGCCCGACGGCAACGAGGAAGGCTACTTCTACAACGACGCCACCGGCGACGTCGAATACTGGCAGCGCCAGTTTTCGCCCGAAGAAATGGGCGGCCTCGAACGCGGCATGATCCGCAACCGGCAGAAGACCTTCAGCCTGAGCACGGGCTTCAACGGACGTCTCGGCGAAGCCTGGGACTGGGAAGCGGCGCTCAGCCATTCGCAGTACCGCTCGACGATCAGCTGGCCGCAGATCGTCGCCGAGCGCGCGAACGCGCTGTTTCTCGGTCCGCAGCTCGGCGTCGACGATGACGGCTTTCCGATCTTCAACGCCGATCCGGCGCGCCTGTACGCGCCGCTGACGCGCGCCGAATATGAGTCGATCGCCGCGCGCACGACCTACACGCCGCAGTCGCGCACCGACACGCTGTCGCTGACGATGACGAATCCGGAACTGTTCGCGCTGCCGGCCGGCGACGCGGGTTTTTCCGGCACGATCGAAGCGGGCAACCAGGCCTACGATCTGAATCCCGATCCGCTCGCGACGCAGTATTACTACTACAGCTGGCGCGATTCCGACGGCTCGGGCAGTCGCGACCGCTGGGCCGCCGCCGGCGAACTGCGCCTGCCGCTGCTCGACTCGCTGAATCTCAGCACGGCGGCACGCTACGACCAGTATCGCTACGACGGCCATTCGATCGACAAGCTCACCTGGAGCAGCGGACTCGAATGGCGGCCGCTCGACGCGCTGCTCGTACGCGGTTCCTACGGCACGGCGTTCCGCGCGCCGGATCTGCACTACGTGTTCGCCGGCGAAGGCAACGTCGAATCGTCGGGCGCGGACTACTACCGCTGCCGCACCGAAGAGCCGGACATCGACGTCACCGACTGTTCCTTCGGCGACGAGGCCGTGATCGTGACGCGCACCGGCAATCGCCGGCTGCAGCCGGAAACGAGCAAAGCGTATACCGCGGGCTTCGTGTTCTCGCCGCTGCCGACGCTCGATTTCTCGCTCGACTATTTCGACATCGATCTGCGCAATCAGGTGCAGGATCTGCGCATCGACGGCGTGCTGCAGGACGAGGCGAGCTGCCGCATCGGCACGCGCGTCGACGGCACGCCGGTCGATCCGTCGTCACCGACCTGCATCGACGCGCTGGCGCGCGTGCGGCGCTCGAACGACGGCGGGCTGTACGGCGTCTCCGTCAATCCGATCAACATCGCGCGCGAGCGCACCAGCGGCCTGGATTTCAGCACGCACTACCGGCTGGAAACCGCGCTCGGCCTGTTCCGCTTCAGCGGCAACTACACCTGGGTGCGGCGTCACGAAAGCCAGCAGTACGACGGCGATCCGGTCGACGACCAGTTCGCCGTCAACAGCGGCTTCGACCTTCCACGCACGAAAGCCAGCGCGAGCATCAGCTGGGAGCGCGACCGCTGGATCGCGACGCTGCACGGCGAGCGCCTGGGCCGCCTGCCGAATTCCGATTCGGTGTCGGAGGTCTATGACCCCGAGGACGGCGGCAGTGCGTGGGTCGGCGCGACCTATCGCTACAACGCATCGCTGCAGTACCGCTTCAGCGAGCGCTCGCAGCTCTCGCTCGCGGTGACGAACCTGTTCGACAAGATGCCGCCGCGCGATCCGACGGCGACGGGCTATCCGTACTACGACATCTCGTGGTTCGACGCGACCGGCCGTCAGTTCTTCGTCCAGTACACGCACAAGTTCGGCGGCAAGCCGCTCTGAGCGGCCGCGGCGATTCAGGTGGCGGGCGGAGCCTCGGCGGCATCGTCCGCGAGCCACGCGGCGATCGCCGCACGCGCCTCGTCGATGCCGATCTTGTCGAGCGAGGAGAACGCCTGGATCGTCGCGCCGGGACACAGCGACGCCATTTCGCGGCGCGTGGCCAGCAGCGCGCGCGCCGCTTCGCCGCGCGAAAGCTTGTCGACCTTGGTCATGAGCACGTGGCACGGCAAACCGATGTCGCGGCAGTACTGCAGCATCAGCCGGTCGAAGTCCTTGAGCGGATGGCGGCTGTCCATGATCAGGACCACGCCGCGCAGCGACTGGCGGTCGGTCAGATAGGCATCGATGAGTTCGCGCCAGTGATCGCGCAGCGCAGTCGGCACTTTCGCGTAGCCGTAGCCCGGTAGATCGATCAGGCGCCGGTCGCCGTCGAGCTCGAACACGACGAGCTGCTGGGT
>CAMLLF010000745.1 GCA_946480705.1 uncultured Lysobacteraceae bacterium
GAAGCGCAGCACTTCGGGACCCAGAGGCGTGGTGACGTTCAGCGTGCGGTTCATGGGTGATCCTCGCTCAAGATCGCGCGCACGGCATGCGCACGGCCGGCCGCTGCGCCCCAGGGCGGCAGCGTCATCGAACAATCGGGAAAATGCGGCAACTGCCGCAACGGTGCGGCCGACGCCGCGTCGGCGTCCGCACGAAGACCTGATGCAACTACGAGCAATCCCATCATCGCGGCAGCGTTCCTTTGCCTTCCGAAGCGTGACGGCACCATCGACGCCGGCGGCGAAACCTCGTCGATCGCAACAACGCCGTACCGCAGACTTCGCCAGCGGCTGACACGTATCTGTCACGCATACGTTGCCACCGACCTTGAATTCTCCGTTTCCCCGTGCGAGCTAGCAAGACGAAACGCGACGAAACACGCACTATCTTTGCTCAGGCGGCAGGATCTTTGCTCAGGCGGCAGGCAGTGCAACGAAGACCGCGGCGAAATGCTGCGTTGTCATAACGCCCTGCGTGAAAGCGACCGGTGCCGAGTGGTTACGAAATGACCAATTGATAAGTTGACGTTAAGCCGCCGTAGTTCACGAGGTTCATTTGCCGCATGAGCCGACGAGCCGCGGCCAGGTTCACGTCGAGCAGAATGCCTTCAACGCCTCGCGCAAGGCCGGTGCGACCTGCCCTGTGAAGACTGCACGGCGTGCGTCGAACGCGACGGCACGCTCATCGGCTTCGCCGGCACGCGCTCGCAGACACCAGAGCACCGGATCGTTGCTGGATTAGGGACGGAATAATCCGCCGGCAGGCCCCGTTGGTTGTGCGTAGCGGGTCATGGCGACGCCGCCGCCTTCCTCTGCTTCGCCGGCCCGGTGGCGCCGCATCCGGTCGCCCGAGGGTTGGACATTGCGGCTGTCCAATCTCGGCCAGCTCAACGCGTCAGGCCAGGTATCGCTTGAGAAACGCCTCATACACACCGGGGGAATTCAGAACTTGCGCCGACCGGTTCTCCATTTCGATGGACTCGTCGTAATCGGATGACGAGATGAAGAGCACGATTTCATTTCGAATCGAGCCAAAGAACCCTTCTCCATCCAAGGAAGCCAGCGCCTTGATCATGGCCGCGTGAACCTGCTGCCGAAACTCGGGGAACGTGCCCAGTTCGCAGGCAGACTGACTTGCTTCACTCAAGTCCTGGCAAATCGCGTCGAACGCTTCGGCTTTCCAGGATTCATAGGCCCATTCGCCGATGGACCATTTGTACCCCGCCATTTCCTTGGGGTCTTCCACGCCTTCCCTGGCGATCTTTTCCTTGTGCTTCTCGATGGCGTTCGCAGAAGGCAAGACCGTGTAGCAATCTGCATCGGTATACAGGATGAAAGCGTAGAAGCCCGCTCCCTTTCCGTGATCGATCAGGCCCGAGAAAGAAATTCTCGACGCGGCAATGATCCTTTCCGCCAGCCCGGCCCAGTCCACATCGGATCCTTGCAAGAAAAACATAAACAAAGCACTACGCGAAAATCGCTACGGGAGAAAAACCTCTTTCCCGTTTCTCTGCAGTTCCTTGAACATCGCAAACTTTCCGCAGTCGCTTTTCGGATTGATTCCCTGAGCCCTCAGATTCTTGTCGGCCTCTTCCACCTTTTGGGCGACGAGCTTGGCATTTTCGACAGAATGTGTCTTGTTGGGAGCCCACATCAACGCACCGACCTCGTTCAGCGGATCGACGCCGTACTGTTCCACGACGGCGCTACTCCTTTCCCGTGCGGCTTTCATGCGGGGAAGATGATCGAAGTCGCCCTTGAAAATGATGTGATGCCCATGCGGCCGGTCCATGTCGCCCAGCTTCGGGATACCCGCCTTTATCAGCAGATCCGCCGAGGAACAGAAGCCGCCCTCTTCGCGAGCGGCATGGCGCCCATCGATTTCGGCAGGTGCACTGACTTCAACTCGCGCCTGCTGCGCAACGTTCGCTGCCTGGATCGTATTTCGACCGGCCGCGCGTCTTCACGATCGACGACCAGCCTCGTGCACGCGCCGACCAATGCATCACTGGCAATGTAGAGGAACGGATTCCGGCGCCTGATGGCAAGCGACACCTGGCCGCGCCGGTGCCGCGTCGAACACATGTCAGCGCCGCTGACTGCGCGGCAGCCGACGCAGTGCTGCTGGCTGTGCGCAGCGGCGCGGGCTCGGGGCGCGGTCTCGCCACGCCGCACCACCGGTCAGGCAACGCGCGCGTACGGCTGCAGCGCGAGCGTGCCGAATACGGCGCAACGGCCACCCATCGGCGACACGCCCACGATCAGTACTGGATGCGCGCGTCGGCACGTCTTGGCTACCCGCGCAGCGAGTGATTCGAAGAGCGTCGCAAAGCCTGGGCCGCAGCGAATGGAAGCCGGCCGCAAAAAAAAAGCCGGACCGTTGTCCGGTACGGGACGCGAACCGCGTATCCCCGGGGCGACCGCCGCGCGCGGATCCCATCGAACCCTGAGGAGGTATGAGACGTGAGCCACTGCAATCCCACATGGATTCCCTTCCGCGGCGGCTACACCGCCGCGCTCCTGCTCGACGCGGCCGTCTCGACCGCGCGGGCGTCCCTGCGGGTGGGCGAGGAGGCGCTGCACCGGTGGCTGACCG
>CAMLLF010000746.1 GCA_946480705.1 uncultured Lysobacteraceae bacterium
CTTGCGGGGTGCCGGCAGCGGCGCGCGCGCGGCGCGCCGGCGGCAGGTTTCAGCGATTCTTCTTGACGCCGATCTCGGTCGAGTCGGCACGCTTGACGACCGCGTCGATGACATGCGTGCGTTCGAAATAGACGATGAAGTTGTCGTATTCCCAGCGATTGATGACCGGATGCTGCGGCTTGTTGCCGCCGCGCGGATCGAGCTTGGCGCGCGGTGCGCCGTAGCGGCTCTCGACCTGGGCCATCGACATGCCGCGTGACGGCAGTGCCATCGCGGTTTCTTTCTGCGTGCGTTCCATCAGCAGGGTGTCGGCACCGGCACTGCTGGCGATGACGGCCAGACCCAGGGCGGCGAGCAGCGGGGAAAGGCGGAAAGTCATGACGGTTCTCCTCGGTCTTTCAGGGACCAGATGCGGCAATCCGCGTTGTAACAGAAGGTTGCGCGAACTTCCATGAACCAGCCTGCGCTTGGTTCAGGCCGCTGCCGGGTCAACCGATCGTGGCAAGCCGCGTTGGTCGTCGGCACCGGGTGCGAGGCGCGCCGCGCCCGGATGTCGATCCGGCGCTGCGGCCCGCGGGGAAGCGCTCTCACGCCTGCGGCGTTCCGGATCAGGGAGGGAAGCCGACCGCGGCTGCGGCGGCATTTCTTGCTGTCCACTCAAACGGAGAGTCGCCATGCAGGCACAGCTCGCCCGACGCTCGTTGCTGACCGCGCTGTTCGCGGCCGCGCCGGTGCATTCCAAAACCCTGCCGCAACCCGATGCGGCCGTACATCTGCTCCAGCGCACGAGTTTCGGCCTCACCGAAGAATCGCTCGCGCGCGTTCGCACGATCGGCGTCAACGCGTTCATCGACGAACAGCTCGATCCCATGCAGCTCGACGACAGTGCGCTCGATCGTGTACTGGCCGGCCTCACGACGCTGACGATGACCAATGCGCAGATCATGCGCGACTACGCCGGCGGCGATAACCAGACGCGGCGTATTCCGCAGGTCGAACTGCGCAACGCGACCGTGCTGCGGCAGATCTACAGCCGGCGCCAGTTGTTCGAAGTGATGGTCGAGTTCTGGTCGAACCACTTCAACGTCAC
Source organism: uncultured Lysobacteraceae bacterium (assembly GCA_946480705.1). The sequence goes on from CAMLLF010000746.1 coordinate 1,091, forward strand.
GCACAGCGAAGCGCGCGCGCGTTTCTACAAGACCAGCGACGATCGCGACGTCATCCGCGCGCATGCGCTGGGCCGTTTCGCCGATCTGCTGCACGCGACCGCACGCAGTCCCGCGATGCTGGGCTACCTCGACAACGCGACGAACGTCGTCGACGGCCCGAACGAGAACTACGCGCGCGAGCTCATGGAGCTGCATACACTGGGCGTCGACGGCGGCTATACCGAAACCGACGTCAAGGAAGTCGCCCGCTGCTTTACCGGCTGGGGTATACGAAATCACGAATACTATTTTTATCCGGGCCGCCACGACTATGGCGCCAAGCAGGTGCTCGGCCATTCTCTTCCGGCCAATCGCGGCGAGGAAGACGGCCTCGCAGTACTCGATCTGCTCGCGACGCATCCGTCGACGGCACATTTCATCGCGCGCAAGCTCCTGGTCCGCTTCGTCGAAGACGCGCCGGCTGCATCCCTCGTCGAGACCGTCGCCACGGTGTTCCGCAACAGCGGCGGCGACATCCGCGTCACCGTCGCGGCGGTGCTGAGATCGGCCGAGTTCCGCGCGAGCGCCGACCGGAAGTTCAAGCGGCCTGCGGAATATGTCGAATCAAGTCTGCGCGCGAGCGCCGCGCGCATCGACGGCGAAGGCGGTCTGCGTCCCGTCACGACGGCGCTGACCGAGCAGGGCCACGCGCCGCTGGACTGGCCCGCGCCGAACGGCTATCCCGACGCGCAGGGCTACTGGCTCAACACGGCGGCGCTGCTGGCGCGTTGGAATTTCGTGCTTGCGCTGATGCAGCGCGGTCCGAACGCGCCGTTGTACGTCGATGCGTCCGCGCTGCGCGGCAATGCGAATACGCCGACCGCGCTCGTCGACAAGCTCGCACAGCGGCTGCTGCATCGGCCGCTCGCCGCGGACGCGCGCAGCCTGCTCATCGACTACGCCGCTGCCGGCGGCGATCCCTCCGCACCGCTGCCGTCGAGCCGGCTCGACGACACGACCCGCGAACTCGGCGCGCTGCTGCTCGCGTCGCCGTATTCGCAGTACCGCTGAGGAGATCGCCATGCCCATCAATCAATCCCGCCGCCATTTCCTCAAGGCCGCCGGCGTCGCCGGCACCTTGCCGCTGCTGTCGTCGAGGCTCGTGTTCGCACAAACCGGGGCACGGCCTTACGACGTCCTGGTCGTGCTGTTCCAGCGCGGCGGCATGGACGGTCTCAACGTCGTCGTGCCCTGCGGCGACAGCGCCTACTACGACCGGCGACGCACCGTCTCGATCTCGGAAGCCGATGCGCTAGACCTGCCGGGGCAGACGCGTTTCGGCCTGCATCCGTCGATGCAGCCGCTGCTGCCGCTCTATCAGGCCGGCGAACTCGCGCTGGTGCACGCGGTCGGCGCGCCGACCAACAATCGCTCGCATTTTTCGTGTCAGAACCTGATCGAGCGTGCCGTTTTCGACGGCTCCGGTCTCTCGAGCGGATGGCTCAATCGCCATCTGGTGTCCCGCGGACCTGCCGCCGACTTTCAGGGCGTGGGTTTCG
>CAMLLF010000747.1 GCA_946480705.1 uncultured Lysobacteraceae bacterium
AATTTTGCCCCGCGACTTTGGTGGTGCGTATGCCGCACGCTCATCCGCCGGCCGCGTTAGCGCCGGCTTCGGCGCTGCGACGGAGTGATACGACGCGTTGCTTCGTCATGGACTTCTTTCGTGTCGCGAAGTTCGGACCGCGGCAAAGCGTCTCGCGCGCGAACACTCTGTCTTGTCGAAAAAATGCAGCGCACGCCCCACAGTGGGCGCGCGCTGCACAAAAGCCGCAGCCCCGTCCGGGGACTGCGCTCGATGCGCTTTGCAGCGGCAACACGCCGTCGCCGTCCAACGCGGTGAGCGAACGCGAAGGTCAGTTGCAGCTCGCGGACGCCCCGTTCACGCAGGCGCGCACCACACGATGCCGGAACGCCGCGCTGAAATTCGAAAGCACGCCCGGCGCGACATTGCCGTTGACGTAGTTCACGGCCTGGAAGCCCGTAGCAGGCAAACCGCGGAACACATCGCCGTCGCGCGAGGCGCGCAGCGCATGCGGCTGCGACGCCGGATCGAGCGAAAGGCGCAGCCAGCCAGCGTGCGCAAAAGGCTTCACATGGGTATGCAGCCGCGATCCCAGAACCACGGATTCGATCGGCCGATCGCGGACGTTCGGCATGGTGATCACATTGACCGAAGTACACAGTGCAGGAATCGGTAGCGGCAGACCCCAGGGCAGTTGGGGAGGACCCGGACGGCCTTCTTCGCGATCAAATGGCAGGAACTGGACTTGACTGCAGGATCGCGCGTCGCCGTTGATCTCGCTTCCGTTGACCGTGAATCGCTGCCCGAACGTGAATGTGAACGGCGGGAGCGCACCGGCATCGCCCACGGGCACGCCGAGGAGGTCCGGATCGACGTAGAACCGCTTGGTCGGGAACGTCACCACCCAGTCAGTATTCGACCCGGCCGACGAATCGACGTTGTATTCGTTGAGCAGAGAGGACGCCATGAATACCGCGGACACCGCATCGATGGCCTGGAACGGCGGCACGTTCGTGACGTAGTCGGAGCGGAGCAATTCGCCGGCTGCGTCGAAGGTGAAGGCGATGGCGATACCGTCTCCCGTGTTCGCCGTCGCGAGCGACGGTATTGTTCCGGTTACCGTAAACAGCGGGACCTTGCTGAAGCCGCCGATCGCATCGGCGTTGTAGGCGTGGAACGTGCCCTGCGCGACATTGACGATGCCGCCGGCGCCGAACAGGCCGCCGGTCGGCGGCAGCAACCCGGTATTCTCCGGGTCGATGCTCTGTACGACCTGGCAGTTGGCCGGCGTGCCGCCGGCGGTATGCGTTACCGCAGTACGCAGCGTTCCGCCGAGATCGGCCATCTGCAGGAGTTCGATATGACCTTCGCGCGTGCGGGTCACGTCGGTCGGTCCGGAGTCCTCGTGCACGCCGGTGAACGTGGACACGAGGAATTCCTGGTACGGGCGGCCGGTGCCGAGCGTGCCGGTCCATTGATCCTTGCCCGGCACGGTACAGCTGCGGTCCGTGGTCAGGATGGCCGCGCCGTCGCCGGTCAGCCCTGCATCGCTCAGCGCGAAGATGCTGGCCGTCCAGACGTCGAACTCGGACAGGAACAGATTGAAATCCAGCACTTCACGCGAGTTGTAGCCTTCGAGAAAGCGCACCTTCACGACCTTGGCCGCGTTGGTCGCGTTGACGACCGAAACGATCGTCTGCTGATTCCGGTTGACCGTGTAATACGGATAGATCAGGACCTGGCCAGTGCCGTCGGGGCTCAGTTCGACCGCATTCGCGCTCGCGGCGGACGCGACGAGCCCCGCCGCAACCGCGGCGCGCAGTGCATTGCCTTTCATCCAGAACTCCAGAATGCCAAGAGTGAACCGCACCCGCTGGTGCGGCTGCGCAGTGCTGTCGTCTGCGGCTGCGCGCGCAGTGTCGAAAAAATGCAGCGCACGTCCCCACAGTGGGCGTGCGCTGCACAAAAGGCCGCAGCCCGTTCGGGGGCTGCGCCCAACGCTCGTTACATCGGCGACAGCGCGTCGCCGTCGAACTCACTCAGCGAACGCGGTCAGTTGCAGGGCGAGGACGTCCCGTTCACACAGGTGCGCACCGCACGATGCCGGAATGCTGCGCTGTAGTTCGCCAGCACGCCCGCGACGACATTACTGTTGACGTAGTTGACGGCCTGAAATCCCGTCGCCGGCAGACCGCGGAAGACATCGCCGTCGCGCGACGCGCGCAACGCATGCGGCTGCGAGGAAGGATCGAACGAAAGTCGCATCCAGCCCGCCGCCGAGAAGGGTCGCGCATTGTCGTGCAGCCGCGATCCCAGCACGGCGGATTCGGCCGGCGGTTCGGTCGCGGACGTGTACAGCATGCTCACGACGTTGACCGAGCGGCAGAGCGCGGTCGGGAGGACTGGCGGGACCGGAGGAAATCCGGGCGCAGGCCCCACGGGACGACCTTCCTCGCGGTCGAACCGCACGACATCCACGCGACTGCAGGACTGCGCGTCGCCGTTGTAAGTCGTTCCGTTGACGACGGAGCGCTCGCCGAATGTATAAGTGAACGGCGGCAATGCGCCGGCACTGCGAAGCGGCAGGCCAAGAATTTCCGGATCGACATAGAAGCGCTTGGTCGGAAACGTCACGACCCAGTCGGTATTC
>CAMLLF010000748.1 GCA_946480705.1 uncultured Lysobacteraceae bacterium
CCTGCTCAAGACCGACGCCCTGATCGCCGGCGAGTGGGTGTCCGGCGACGAGTTCGACGTGATCGATCTCGCCGTCATCGGCGCCGCGAATGCCGTCGCGCTCCAGCGCGCGCCGGATCGCGACCGTGCAGGCCATCAGCGCGTCGATGTTCGCGCGGTCGATCGCGAGTCCATGGTCGTCGACGAGGAAGAACCAGTTGCCGCCCCAGGCGATGTCCCCGTGGACACGGCCGTAGCCCGGCACGTCGAGCGGCACGCGCGCCGCATGCCGGTAGCTCGGCACGTTCGCGATCGTGACGCGGCCGTCCGCGCCGAGCTCGGCTTCGACGACGCCGACCGGCGTCTCGAACCGGAACGTACCCGCCGCGATGCGGCCGAGATGACGCAGCGTTTCGACCACGCCGATGCAGCCGTGGCCGCACATGCCGAGATAACCGACGTTGTTGAAGAACACGACGCCGGCGACGCAGTCCGCGCGCGTGGGCTCCAGCAGATACGCGCCGACGAGCACGTCGCTGCCGCGCGGTTCGCAGGCGATCGCACGGCGCCAGTGGTCCTGTTCGCGCTGCAGCCAGTCGCGCGCCGCCGCCGGATCGCGTCCGGCGAAGTCGGGACCGCCGGCAACGACGACGCGGGTCGGCTCGCCGCCGGTGTGGGAATCGATGACGCGCGTCGGGCTCATGCGGAAAGGTTTCGTGAAGGTTGCGAGATGCTAGCCAAGCGCCGTGGCAACGGATTGGCGCTTCGCATTGCCGCCGTACCACGAATCGTACAAATGGCCGCAAAAGACCGCAGATTCGACGAAAGTCATAGACGCCGCGCCGGCAGCCGTACGTAACCGCAGCGACAGGAACGAAAAAGCCGCGGCCATCCCTGGCCGCGGCTCGATGCTCAGCGTTCTAACGCGTCAATCCCAGTCCGCGGCCACCTGCACGCCGGCGAAGCTCGTCGTGCGCGGCTTCAGCATGACGTAGTGCCAGCCGCTCGCCGGCGCCGCGATGGTTACGGTTTCAGCGTTGCCGACGAGGCGCGGCGCCTGGTCGAACTCCGTGTCGCTCGGCCAGCTGCCCGCGCGCACATAGATGTCGGCGTCGCCGGTGCCGCCGCTCATGAGGAAACGCAGATTCGTCGCGCCCGACGGCACCAGCAGCGTCAGCCAGACGCGGTCCTGCGCGGCCGCGGCCGACAGGTTGCTGCGCCTGCAGCCGTTGTCGAGCTGGTTCGCGTTGCTCAGCGTGCACTCGGGCACCACGCTCGGATCGGTGCCGAAGTCGTCGGAGAAGATCAGGTCGGGCTGGCCGCCGTTGCAGATCGTCGTGTCGCCGTTGTGCGCGGCGAGGCAGACCAGCCAGGCGCGGAATTCCGCGTCGTAGGCCGTGCGGATCGGGTCGAGCCAGTTGCGGTAGCCCGGGTCGTAGTTGCCCGGACGGGATACGGCATAGAGGCTCGCGATCTTGTCGCGGTGACGTTCGAACATGAAGCGCGACGCGAGATAGCCCCACTGGTACGTGCGCGCGTAGTCGGTGCTGTATTCGGTATCGAACAGCTGCGCGAGCGTGAACGTGTCGGGATTGCCTGCCGCCGTGATCGCTGCGGTGTAGGCGAGGTTCCGATACGAATACGACATGTATTCGGCGAAGCCTTCGATGTACCAGATCGTCGAATACGGTGCTTCCATCGGCAGCGCGCCGAAGCCGCCGTGCCAGTTGAAGCGGCCGTCGAGGTAGTGGATGTATTCGTGCGTCAGATTCCACACCTGGAAATCGGGACGCAGCCACTCGGCCTCGTAGGCGAGGAAGCGCGCCTGGTTGGCCGGGTCGGACGGATCGCCTTCGAGATAGATGCCGCCGTTGTTCGTGTCGTTGCCGAAGATCGTTCCGGAATAGGTCTCGTAGTCGGTGCTCGAATGGAAGATGACCATTTCCAGGCGCGCATTGAAATCGTTCGGTACCGGCGTGTTGCCGGTCTGCGCCTGCGTGTGGAAATAGCCTTCCTCCGCGCCGACGATGCTGCAGACCTGATCGAGCTGCGCCGAGGTCAGCGCCTGGCTGCGCACGCGCAGGGTCGCGCTGCAGTCGCGCGCGTTCGCCGCGGGCAGTACGTAGGCCTCGAGATCCTGCGCGAAGTTGCACAGGCCGTAGTACGCGCAGTGCGCGTGGTCGTAATAATCGACGACGCCGGCGATGCGCACATAGATGCCGGCACCCGGCGCGCCGAGGTCGAACGCGTCGACGATCGACTTGATCTTCGGATGCGCGAGATTGTGGAAGCCGCTCGCCGTGTACTGGCTGAAGCGGCCGAGTTCGCCCGCGGCATTCGTCAGCAGGTATTCGCGCGCGGTGCCGACGTCGGCCGCGCGATTGTCGTTGATGAAGCTGACCAGCGTGTCGAGCACGCCGCTGCCGGCGCCTTGCACGAGCGTCTGGAATTCCGGCAGGTAGTGGCCGCGGAACAGCACGATGAATGCGTTGTTGGTCGCATTCTGCATCGGCGAGGAAGCCGCCCAGGCCGGACCGTAGCGATCGAGAATGCCGCGGATCGTGTCGAGCTGCTGCGCGTTCTCGCCGGAGCTGTCGATCAGCGTGACGAACTCCGACAGCACTCGGCCGTGCGCGTCGGTGACGTCCT
>CAMLLF010000749.1 GCA_946480705.1 uncultured Lysobacteraceae bacterium
CCTTCCTGCGCGTAGCGCAGCGCGTCGATCGCGAGCCGGTCCCAGCGCAGGAACTGCGCGACCGGCACGAGCACCCAGGGACTGCGTTCGTTCGGTTCGCCCAGCGGCGCCCAGCCGGTCGCGCCGGGCAGCGCCAGCGCCTGTTCGCGTGCGCGTCCCTGCAGGCGGAACGCCATGCCGGGCAACATGTAGAACAGGAACGCCGTGCCGTTGATCTGCACGGCGGGCTTGCCGTACATCGCGGTCGCGGTCGCTTCGTGCTCGCGCGTCATGAAATCGGCGATCGTGTCGTAACGCGTACGCGCGTTGGCCATGTCGCTGCAGCCTCCCTGGTGGCGTGCGGCCGATGCTACGCCGATTCCCGGCGGCCGGCCTGTACCGTGCTCACCGCACGAAATTGCGATGCGCGTGAATCGACATCAGCACGCCGAATCCGGTCAGCAGGCTCACCGCGGACGTGCCGCCGTAGCTCACGAGCGGCAGCGGCACGCCGACCACGGGCAGGAGGCCCGTGATCATGCCGCCGTTGACCATGACGTAGACGAAGAACGACATGCCGATCGCGCCGGCGAGCAGGCGCGAATAGGTGTCCTTGGCGTTGGCCGCGATCCAGAGGCTGCGGCCGATGATGAATACGTACAGCGAGATCAGCAGCAGCACGCCGATCAGGCCGAATTCCTCGCTGTAGACCGAGAACACGAAGTCGGTCGTGTGCTCGGGCAGGAATTCCAGGCGCGACTGGCTGCCCTGATGCCAGCCCTTGCCGAACACGCCGCCGGCGCCGACGGCGATCTCGGACTGGATGATGTGCCAGCCGTTGCCGAGCGGATCGGATTCGGGATCCATGAACATGCGCACGCGGTTGCGCTGGTATTCGTGCAGGAAATGCCAGGCCACCGGCGCCGCGGCGGCCACCGCGCCGAGCAGGCCTGCGATACGCCACCACGACAGTCCCGACAGGAACAGCGCGAACGCGCCGCTCGCGGCAACCAGCAGCGACGTGCCGAGATCCGGCTGTTCGGCGATGAGACCCGCGGGAATGCCGATGATGACCGCGACCATGAACAGGTCGCGCCAGTCCGGCGGCAGCGTGCGCGCATGCAGATACCACGCGACCATCATCGGCGTCGCGAGCTTGAGCAGTTCCGACGGCTGGAAGCGCACGAATTTCAGGTCGAGCCAGCGATTCGACCCGCGGCCTTCGCCGACGAGCTCCACGAGCACGAGCAGCACGACGCCGACGAGATAGAACCACGGCGTCCAGTTGCGCAGCGACGACGGCGGAATCCGCGACATCACGATCAGCGCGACGCCGCCCATCAGGAAGCGCGCGCCCTGGTTCATGACGATGCTCGCGTCCTTGTCGCCGGCGCTGTACAGCGTGACGAGACCGATCGCGCCGACCAGCATCAGCGCGAGCAGCAGCGGCAGGTCGACGCGCGGACGGCGCAGGTGCGCCTTGGCGGCCGCGGCGATGCGGTCGAGGCTCAGGTCGATCATCGGGTCGTCTCCGCCGGTGCCGGCGGCGCGGGCGCCGCATGGGTGCGCGGTGCCGCCGATGCGGGCGCCACGGGCACCGTGCCCGGCGGCGGCGCGAGCCAGGTGTCGAGGATCTTGCGGCCGAGCGGGGCGGCGTCGAGCGAGCCGCTCGCGCCGTATTCCATGACGAGCGCGAGCGCGATCTGCGGCTGGTCGACCGGCGCGAATGCGACGAACAGCGCCTGGTGGCGCTGCGCCGCATCGAGACCGCGCGTGTCGACTTCGTTGCCGGTGCGCGAGAACCGCTGCGCCGTGCCGGTCTTGCCGGCCGCGGTGTACGGCGCGTCGGCGAACACGCGCGCCGCGGTGCCGGTCGAGCCGGCGACGACCGCGACCATGCCGTCGCGGACACGGTCCCAGTTCGTCATGTCGACGATGAAGCTCGGTTCCGCGGCCGCCAGCGCGACCGGCTCGACCGGCGCGCTGAAACCGGCCTGGGTCGCGCGCAGCAGGTGGATCGGATGATGGGCGCCGCGCGCGGCGAGGATCGCCGTCGCGTTGGCGAGCTGCACCGGCGTCACGACCCAGTAGCCCTGGCCGATGCCGGCGATCACGGTTTCGCCCGGAAACCAGGGCTTGTTGTACATCGCGCGCTTCCAGTCCTTCGACGGCAGGATGCCGGTGGACTCGCCCGACAGGTCGATGCCCGTGCGCGCGCCGAAGCCGAATTTCGCGAGGTAGCCCGACATCCGGTCGATGCCCATGTCGAGCGCGAGCGAATAGAAATACGTGTTGACCGACTGCGCCAGCGACTCGACGAGATCGACGCGGCCGTGGCCGCCGCGGCGCCAGTCGCGATAGCCGCGGCTCTGGCCCGGAATGTGGAATTCGCCCGAGGAGAACACGGTGTCGTCGAGCCGGCGTATGCCCTGCTCCAGTCCGGCGATGCCCATGAACGGCTTGACCGTCGAACCGGGCTTGTAGCCGCCGACGAGCGCGCGATGCAGCAGCGGGCGCATCGGCGCGCGGCCGAACGACTCGTCGTGCATCTGCACGCAGGTGCGGCAGGACGGTGATTCGAACAGCACCGCCAGCGGGATCTCGACGACCCCCAGCTCGGTCGGGAACGGGACCAGGCCGTCGCGG
>CAMLLF010000750.1 GCA_946480705.1 uncultured Lysobacteraceae bacterium
CAATATTGGCTGTCGGCATTGCCGTTCGGGCGCGCGCTGCGCGAACTGCTCGAACGCTTCTGCTGCTTCGACGTGACGACGCTGTTCGGCGACCAGCTGCAAGAGCCGCCACCGCCGCCACCGCCGCCTCCGCCACCACCGCCACCGCCGCCGGCGGGCACGCCGGCCGAGCCCGCGCCGGGTGCGGCGCGAGCCGCATTCCGGCCCGGCGAGATTGCCGCGGGCAACGCGAACCTGCGGCTCAATCCGACCTTCGACACGAAGGGCGTCAAGGCCATGTCCGAACTCGCCGCCGCCGCGGCACGGCGCGGCCGCCGGCCGCTCGACGCGGCGGCATTCGCGGCGAGCTTCCTGTCGCGCGACGGCGGCGGACCGGGCGGCCTGTCGGCGGTCGAGATCGCGCGGCTGCCGCAGTTCCTCGCGCTGAACCAGGTCGCGCGGCCGATCGCGCTCGGCGGTCTCGATCCGCTCGTCGCGCTGCTGCGCGAGCGCGTCGGCACGCTGCTCGGCGCGTTCGGCGGTCCCGCCGGACAGGACGACGCGCTGCGCCGCGAGTTCGACGAACTCAAGCGCCACGTCGCCGCCCAGGACGACGAGATCCGCGCGTTGCGCAAGCAGCGCAAGCCCGCCGCGCCGGCCAAGAAAGGCAAGAGGTGAGCCATGAGCACCGTGTTCGCCGAACGGCCGCACTACTTCGAAGGGCAATACCTCGGCGCGGCCGATCTCCAAGCGCTCGCGACGTACCTGCGCGAACTGCACGCACGCCACGCGCTGGCCGCGCATACCTGCGGCGTCGTCGCCGGCATCGACCTGGCGGGCATCGCGTCGCCGAACGGCGACACGCAGTATTTCCTGACGCCCGGCGTTGCGGTCGACGGCTATGGCCGCACGATCGTCGTCGCCGAACCCTATGCGCTGAGTGCTGCATTGTTCACGTCGCTGGGCAGCGGCCTCGTGCCGGTGTGGATCCGCCACGACGAACAGCCCGGCGGCGGCGTGCGCCGCGGTTTCGGCGTCTGCGATGCGACCGACGCGTACCAGCGCGTGTCCGAGGCGTTCGTCGTCGAGGTCGGCACGCGCGCCGCGGTTTCTTCGCGCGAAAGCGGCGTCGGCGTCGGCGACCGCACGTTCGCCGACGCGCGCGAAGCGCTCGGCTGGTACCTCGAAGCGCAGCCGCTCGCGCCCGACGCCACGGTGGCGCCACAGCTGCTGCCGGTCGAGGGCGATCCGTCGCTGTGGCTGATTCCGGTCGGCTGCGTGCCGTGGCAGCAGGGCGCGCCGGGCCAGCTGCTCGCGCCGACCGAGGCGTCGCGCAAGCAGTCGCGCGTCCTGCGGCGCCAGGCCGGCGTCGTCGCCGAAAGCGTGATCGCCGGCGACGGCCTGCTGCGTCTGCGCACGCGCTGGCTGCCGCGCAGCGCGACGCAGTCGGTCGAGGAGGTCTGCAACGCCGACCGTCCGACCGAAAAGGACCTGATCGTCTGCGACGACCACCTCGAGTTCCGCGAGCCGATCTGGATCGAGGCCCACGCGCGCTTCCTCGGCGACGCGCGGCTCTACGGCCGGCGCCTCGAATTCCAGGCCGCGGCCGGCACCGACTACGTCGGCGGCGCGCCGGTCACGGCGCTGCGCCGCGTCGACGCGGCGGCGACCGAGCTGCAGGTGCTGCTCGGCAAGAGCGCCGATCCCAATACGCCGACGCGGCTCGTCATCGGCGCGTCGGCCGCGACCAACACGAACAAGCCGTGCGAGCTCGATTTCGACTTCTCGCCGCGCGTCGTCGTGCAGGAGGACGGCAAGGTCGGCATTGGCACGGCGGCGGTGCCCGCGTCGGCGCTCGTCCAGCCGCTGACCGTCCGCGCCGACGCGCAGGGCGGCGTCCTCGCGCTGCAGACGAGCGCCGGCGCGGCGTCCTGGCAGATGCGGCTCGCCGCGAACAATGCGGGCCTCGCATTCCGCCACGGCAATCCGGCGACGTCGCAGGTGTACTTCGGCAACGGCGGCGGCGTCGGCATCGGCACCGAGGCGCCCGCCGGCCTGCTCGACGTGCGCGGCGAAATCCGCCACGGCGCGGGCGGAGAACTCACCGCACTCGGCGGCGAGCAGGCGCTGCGCGCGCTCGCGGGCCGCGTCGGTTCGATCGGCAACGTCGTCGCGGGCGCGGGCTACACAGTGGCGCGCACCGGCACCGGCACCTACCGCGTCACGTTCACGCGGCCGTTCGCGCAGGCGCCGGTGGTCACCGCGACCGTCGTCGACAGCACGTCGCGCGCGGTCAATCTCCAGTCGTTCGCAGCCGACCACGTCGACGTCGTGACGACGATGATCGCCGCGCCCGGCACGGCCGCGGACACCGCATTCACGTTCATCGCGATCGGCGTGCCGTGAACGCGATCCGCATCGCACGCTGGCGCAGCGAGTACCGCGTCGCGCGGGGACATCCGCAGCCTGCGCGCGTGCGCGATCGCCTCGACGCATGCGCCGGCATCGCGCGCGACGAACTCGCGGCCGGGCTCGACGGCTGGCTCGACGGCCTGCGCGGCGCCGTCGTGCTCGTGCGCCGCCTCGAGATCGACGGCACGGTCGACGTGGTCCCGGTGGTCGCCGCCGATCGGGCCGGACGC
>CAMLLF010000751.1 GCA_946480705.1 uncultured Lysobacteraceae bacterium
GATGATCGGTTTCGCCGCCGTCTGGTGCGTAGTCGCCATCGGCACCGATCCAGTCGACATCGGCGATATCGACGAACACGGTGCGCCGGCCGATGCGAACCGGGAAGCGCAGCCGCCCTGCCGGCTGCACCGCCGTTGCGGCGTGCGGCACGGACGTGGACGACGCGAGCCGTTGCCGCGCCCGCTGCAGTGCTTCGGTGAAGCGCATGTCGTCGACCGGCTTCAGCAGATAGTCGACGGCGTTCAGTGCGAATGCCTGCACCGCGAAGGTGTCGTGCGCAGTCAGCAGAATGGCGAGCGGGCGTTGCGGCAGCGCCGCGAGCAAATCGATCCCGCTCATGCCCGGCATCTGCACGTCCACGACAACAAGGTCCACCGGCCGCGCCCGCAGGCCCGCAAGCGCGGCTGATGCGTCGCCGTACTCGCCGGCAAGCGCGACGTCGCCATGCACCGACAGACGCGCGACGACACCGCTGCGCGCGAGTGGTTCGTCGTCGACGACGGCGACGCGGATCACGACGCGGCTCCGTTCGGCCCGCATAGCGGCAACGTCAGCTGCACGTGGAAGCGTCCGTCGTCTCCGGTGCCGTGTTCCAGCCTGAAAGCGTCGCCGTAGAGATGGGCCAGGCGTTTGCGCACGTTGGCGAGTCCCACGGCTTCGCGCGTCGGATCGTCGGAGATGCGATCTCGCGGTGCCGGCAGGTCGTTGCTCAGGCGAATCCGGAGCTCGCCGCGTTCGCAGTTCACCGTGATCTCGACCTGACCGGCGTCGCGCCTCGGGGCAATGCCGTGACGGATTGCGTTCTCGACGAGAGGCTGCAGAAGCAGATAAGGCACGCGTGCGCCGAGAACTCCTGTACCGAGATTCCAGCGGACGCGCAGGCGATCACCGAATCGCGCGCGCTCGATATCGAGATAGTTCTCGGTCACGGCCAGTTCTTCGGCGAGGCTGACCTTGTGGCAACGGCCGCTCTCCAAAGTCAGACGGAGGAAGTCGGCGAGACGCGCGAGCATGTCGCGGGCTTCGGGTCCGCGCTGCTCCGCCACGAGCGATGAAATCGCATTGAGCGTGTTGAACAGGAAATGCGGCTGCAGCTGATAGCGCAACGCAGCGAGTTCCGCGTCGCGCGCGAGTGCGCGGGCCTCGTCATGAAACGCCCGCTCGCGCCGCAGCGCGACCGAATGGGCGACGACGGCATGAATCGCGCAGTAGGCGATCAGACTGAGCCACGCGCCTTCGATGCCGCGAAACAGCAGCAGCGACCAGGCGATCTGGTGTCCGCCGTCACTCGCCGCACCCTGCAGAAGCAAACTTGTCGCCCGCGCAGCCAGCGTCATCGCGAACGTCGCAACCAAGAGCGTCGCGACGGTAATCACGGCCGACGCACCACGCCGGTACAGCTGCCGCTGCAGCGCCGTCAGCGGCACGACCCACACCATGAACGCGAACACGTACAGCGTTCGCGCGGCCGTGGCGACCCCGTGTCCCAGCGAAGGCAGTGCGAGCAGCACGAGGCACAGAACGAGCGGAATCGCCGCCGCGATCGGAAGCCAGAACGGCGGCAGCGCGGGCCGGTAGTCAAATGCCTGGGTCATGCGAATCGGAATCCCGGAGTCAGCGCGAGCCGCGTACCGCGGGCGAGTGTCGCCACGGCGCGCGTGGAGCCGGCGCCGGTTCGCGCGAGCGCGTCATCGACACGACACCGGCATGGACGCCCTCACGCACCGGCAGGGCCGGCGACACGGCGATTCCGCTTCGGCGCGGTCTCCACGTTATGCGTTCATACCGAAGCGGACCAGCCCGCCGGCCGGCGCATGCGCCGCGCCGGTGGATCGACGCGCCGGCCCGGGTTTGCGCGCATGCACCGCGGCGGCGCGCGTGCAGCGAGGATCGCGCGCGCAACTACTGCCGCGCCCCGCGCGGATTCTCCGGCTTTTCGCCCGTTTCGCTCGTGCGGAACGGATTGATGTCGAGGCCGCCGCGGCGCGTGTAGCGCGCATAGACCGAAAGCCGCTGCGGCGCGCAACGCGACTGCAGGTCGGTGTAGATACGTTCGACGCATTGCTCGTGGAAGTCGCTGTGGCGCCGGAACGAGACGAGGTAGCGCAGCAGGCCGGCGCGGTCGATGCGCGCGCCGCGGTAGCGGATCTGCACGCTGGCCCAGTCCGGCTGGCCGGTGACCGGGCAGTTCGACTTCAGCAGGTGCGAGACCAGCGTTTCGTCGGCGACATCGGCGGCGTCGGCGACGAGGTAGCCGGGCTGCGGCTCGTCGTAGCTGTCGATGTCGACGTCGATGCCGTCGATGACGTCGCCGTCGAGTTCGCGCATCCGTTGCTGCGCGAAGCGGCGTGCGTCGCACAGCGAGACCGCGACGTCGGCGCCGGCCGCGGCCGAGAGATCGCGTCTCAGGCGCGCGGTGACGTCGTCGGCATCGGCGATGCGCGTCTGAGCGAACGTGTTCAGATACAGCTTAAAGGATTTGGATTCGATGATGTTCGGCGAAGCGGCCGGCACCTGGAATTCCGCGAGCGCGACGACGGGTTTGCCGCGCGCGTCGAGCCACGAGAGTTCGTAGGCGTTCCAGATGTCGACGCCGTGGAACGGCAGCGCGT
>CAMLLF010000752.1 GCA_946480705.1 uncultured Lysobacteraceae bacterium
GAAACGGCGATCGCCGTTGCTCGTCAGCGTGTAGACGATGCGGTTGCCGAGCGCATCGCGCACCATGATCAGGCGATGCGCATCGTCGTAGATGTACGACAGCGACGCGCCGTTGTCCGGCGAGAGCATCTTCGTGAGATTGCCGCTCTCGTCGTATTCGAGCGTCGTGGTCGCATCCGCGGCCGACGCCGAGCCGTCGGCGTTCGCGCGCACGGTGCGCGTGCGCAGCCAGTCGCGCGCGTGATAGGTGTAGTCGGTCAGCGTGCCGTTCGGGTCGCGCACACGCGCCGGCCGTCCGGCGCGATCGTAGGCGACGACCTCGGTGACGTGGCCGAGCGCGTTCGTAGTGCTGCGCAGATCGCCCTTACGCGCGCAGGGTCCGGCGAAGCTGCCGCACCCGGCGAGCGTATCGGCGGTGTAGTAGGCATAGCCCGTCAGATCCGCGACATCAGTGCGCGGCCCGTCGACCTGCCTGAGCTGGCCGACCAGCGCGCAGCCGGTGGACGGCGTGGCGACGTCGCTGGCGCTGCAATAGAGGTAGCTCGTCGTGCGGACGCGTCCGTCGACCGGATCGACGAGGTCGGTGCTCGTGAGCCGTCCGGTTTCCGGCGCATAGTGGAACCGGCGATCGCTGAGCAGCTTGCGCGTTCCGCCCGGCGGATCGGCGTAGAGCCGCTCGTTCGTGAGCCGGCCGATCGCATAGTCCCAGTCGCGCTCGATCCGGCGCTGCTCGGGCAAGCCCACGGATTCGATGCGTACGCGCTCGCGGCTGCCGTCGGCGTCGTGCTGGTACTCCGTCCGCATGCCGCGACGGTCGATGCGCGCGGTCATCAGGAATGTCGTCGGGTGATAGTCGAAGCTCACCGTGCCCGCCTGGTCGGTGATGCTGGCCGGCGCACGGAACGGATGATTCGCCTGGAACGTGTACGTCGTTTCCCGCAGCGACGGCGTGCGCACGATCGCACGGCTGTCGTCCTGCGTGCCGTTCGCGTTCGTCGGATACGTGATGTCGACGCGACCCGCATCGCCGCCGTGCCAGCTCGCCGTGGCGCGTCCCCACTCGTCGTATTTGTAGGTCGCATAGCGGCGGAGGTCCTCGTCGAGGATGCCCGTGAGCCACGAACCGCGCACGGCCGCGGTGACGCCGAGATGCGCCGTTTCGTTGTAGACGAAGGTCTGGCTCTTGCCGAACCGCACGAGGTTCACGAGCCGGCCGTCGCCGTCGTAGACGAAGCGCGCGAGCTCGGTCGTGTCGTCGGCGACGATGCGATCGAGCCGCTGCAGGCGCGGATCCGCATATTCGAAGCTGACGTAGCGGCCGCTCGCGTCGGTCACGCGATCGATGCGCCAGAACGCCTCCTCGAAATGCGCCGTCTCGGTGTTGGGTTCGGCAGCATTGGTGCGGCCACGCCAGGACACCGTCACGTCGAGACCCGGATCGTCGCGATGGAGAATCGCGACCAGGCGTCCGGCGCGATCGTATTTTTCGCGCAGGCCGTTTTCGTAGGTCAGTTCGTAGTACGACGGCGTCGTGCCGTCCTCGAAATAGCGCAAGGTACGGCCGGTGCTCTGCGTCGCGCGGAACACGCCAGCGGGAAGGCTGCCGTCGCGGCGATAGACCTCGAGCGTCGGCTGCTCGTCCTGCACGAAGATCGTGACGACGTCGGCGATCGGCGTGGATTCCGGACTCGCGACGAACGGATGGCCGACCTGGCCCCACTCGGTCAGGATGCGCTTGGCGAACGTGTGCGACCAGTTCGTGTCGATGTTCGCGTAGCGACGGATCTGCCGCAGCGATTGATAGTGCAGGTCGAAGCCGATGCGGCCGTAGTCGAACACGTCGACCGAGGCCGACTTGTTGCCGTTGCCGAGCGAACAGGGATTGCCGGCCTTGCACATTCCCGGCGTCTGGGAAAACGTCGGCGGCGCCGCAAGGAATTTGCTGAACGGCGCGGCGCAGGCGCTGGCCAGGCCGCTCGCCGACGGATTGATTCCGGCGCCGGCGCCGCAGGAAACGTCGTCCTGACGCGCGAGCGACCAGATCGTCGTCTGCGTCGCCTTCGCGCCGCCCTCCGCATCGATCTTCGTCGCGGCGCAGCTTTGCAGCGTCGCCGACAGCGAGGCGCCCGAGTCATTGGCTGTGCTCGAACTCGGCGCGAAGAACAGCGAACCCGACTCGCTGCCGATGCCCGTCGCCTGCACGAAGCGCGTGACCGAGCCGCTCAGCGCGATCGGCGCCGTGCGCGTCCAGCAATAGCGGGCATCCGTACTCCAGGTCGCGTCGAGCTGGCATTGCAGGCGCTGGCGCTCGAGTTCGGGCGAGCTGCATCCGCTGGTACCGCAGCCGGCGATCGTGCACGCGGCGAGCGGCGAAACCGGCGGCCAGCCTTTGACATAAGCCCGATAATTCGACGTCGACGTCGCCGGCGGGCCGACGAGAATGTCGCTGCGCGGACTCAATGCACCGTAGGGCCGGTAGTCCACCTCCACGATCGCGCGGCCGCGGTCGAACGGCGTGGGCACCGCGAACGCGACCTCCGCACGCGGCATGGAAGTCGCGCGCAGCTCGGCTTCGATTTCTTCGAGCGTGGTACAGCGCAGCGCACCGCCGCC
>CAMLLF010000753.1 GCA_946480705.1 uncultured Lysobacteraceae bacterium
TCGCCAAGGAGATCGAGCTCGCCGACAAGTTCGAGAACATGGGCGCGCAGATGGTCAAGGAAGTCGCTTCCAAGACCTCCGACGTCGCCGGCGACGGCACCACGACCGCGACCGTGCTCGCCCAGGCGCTGATCCGCGAAGGCATGAAGGCCGTCGCGGCCGGCATGAACCCGATGGACCTCAAGCGCGGCATCGACAAGGCCGTGACGGCGGCCGTCGCCGAACTCAAGTCGCTGTCCAAGCCGACGGCCGACGACAAGGCGATCGCCCAGGTCGGCACGATCTCGGCCAACTCCGACGCCAACATCGGCGACATCATCGCCGAAGCGATGAAGAAGGTCGGCAAGGAAGGCGTGATCACGGTTGAAGAAGGCTCGGGCCTCGAGAACGAACTCGACGTCGTCGAAGGCATGCAGTTCGACCGCGGCTACCTCTCGCCGTACTTCATCAACAACCAGCAGTCGATGCAGGCGGAACTGGATGACCCGTACATCCTGCTGCACGACAAGAAGATCTCCAACGTGCGCGAGCTGCTGCCCGTGCTCGAAGGCGTCGCCAAGGCCGGCAAGCCGCTGCTGATCGTCGCCGAGGAAGTCGAGGGCGAAGCGCTGGCGACCCTCGTCGTCAATACGATCCGCGGCATCGTCAAGGTCTGCGCCGTGAAGGCACCGGGCTTCGGCGACCGTCGCAAGGCGATGCTCGAAGACATGGCGGTCCTGACCGGCGGCACCGTGATCTCCGAAGAAGTCGGCCTGCAGCTCGAAAAGGCCACGATCAAGGATCTCGGCCGCGCGAAGAAGATCGTCGTGTCGAAGGAAAACTCGACCATCATCGATGGCGCCGGCGACGGTGACGCGATCCAGGCCCGCATCAAGCAGATCAAGGCCCAGATCGAAGAAACCAGCTCCGACTACGACCGCGAGAAGCTGCAGGAACGCGTGGCCAAGCTGGCCGGCGGCGTTGCGAAGGTGCTTGTGGGCGCCGCGACCGAGACCGAGATGAAGGAAAAGAAGGCCCGCGTCGAAGACGCGCTGCACGCCACGCGCGCGGCGGTCGAGGAAGGCGTGGTCCCGGGCGGCGGCGTCGCGCTGATCCGCGCGCTGCAGGCCATCGGTGCGGTCAAGGGCGACAACGAAGACCAGGCGCACGGCATCAACATCGCCAAGCGCGCGATGGAAGCCCCGCTGCGCGAGATCGTCTCGAACTGCGGCGAAGAGCCGTCGGTCGTCCTGAATCGCGTCAAGGAAGGCACCGGCAACTTCGGCTACAACGCCGCGAACGGCGAATACGGCGACATGATCGCGTTCGGCATCCTGGATCCGACCAAGGTCACGCGTTCGGCACTGCAGAACGCCGCGTCGATCGCCGGCCTGATGATCACGACCGAAGCCATGGTCGCCGAAGCGCCGAAGAAGGACGCGCCGGCCGCCGGCGGTCACGATCACGGCGGTGGCATGGGCGGCATGGGCGGCATGGATTTCTGATCCACGCCCCCGGCAACGATGCGCCGCGTCGCGGCGCATCGGCCCGGAAATTCGAAAGCCCCGCAGCGATGCGGGGCTTTTTTCATTGGCGCCGGCGAAAATCCGATGGCGGCGTGTATCGTCGCCCTCCGACACACGCGCGGAACGCGGACATGACGGGCAACCCACTCACTTCGGCGATCAAGCGCGGCGATGCGGACCGCGTCGCGATCCTGCTGCGGACGATGGATGCTGCAGCCGCCAACGCGCTCGACGGGCACGGCTACACGCCGCTGATGCATGCGGCCATGCGCAGCGAGGACGGTCCTGAACTCGTGCAACTGCTGCTGCGGCATGGAGCCGACGCGAACGCGCAGGCGACCACGGTGTTCAAGTCCGGGTACAGCGTGTCGTCGATCGCGCTCGGCGCGGGCGATCCGTTCAAGGTCCCGGTGCTGCTCGATGCCGGCGGCGGGCGCGCTGACGGCGGATCGTGCCGAACGCACGCCGGCGATCTCGATCGCGTCGCAAACCGACTGCCCGACGATGTTCCGCCCGAACGCTACGACGCGGTGTCGCGAGACACGCTGAGTTTTCGCAGACGCTTTCTCGCCGAGCCTGAAGTGCGGCGCCGCTAACGGCGGGTAGTGGTCGCACACGTCGGAGGCATCTCGAACGCTTCCTTCACGAGCGGATGGCTCGCCAGTCCACGCTCGCGTACGAGCTGCTTCGCGGCGCCGGCATCGGTCTGCGCAGCTTCGCAACGACCCGCCGCGGCGTCGGCCTGCGCGAGCCACAGCTGCGCTTCGATCACGCGCGGATCCGCTGCGTCGAGACGCTGCCGGCGCGCTTCGTCGAGCGCGGCGCGCAGGCGTTTCGCTGCGGCGTCGACACCGGTTCCGCCCTGGGCGAGTTCGCCGCGCGCGACCGCAACGTGCGCCGGCAACGACAGCGGATTGAACGCATGGCGATCGTCGGCGAGCGCCGCCTGCGCGTCGGCCAGCGCGCGTCCGCAGTCCGGCGGTGCCGATGCGGCCTGCGTGCAGGCCAGCGCGATGTGCGCCAGCGCGTAGCGGCGCAGGTACGGCGGATAGCCGCGGCCAAGGCGTTCGATGCCTCGCGTCAGCGCAGCGATCGCGGCGTCGGCAT
>CAMLLF010000754.1 GCA_946480705.1 uncultured Lysobacteraceae bacterium
CTGATCCCGCCATTCCTGAGAATGCCGGGCCATCGGCGGTATCTTTCTGTTGCACTTTCCGTCGGCTCGCGCCGCCCAGGCGTTACCTGGCACCTTGCCCTATGGAGCCCGGACTTTCCTCGCCGCATTGCTGCGCCGCGACTGTCTGGCCGACTCCGCGGCGGATTGTAGCGGCTTGAGAGCAGAAACGAGTGAAGAGGAGCGAGAAATGAGCACGAGCCGCGGCGCCGATACTCGTTACTCGCTCACATACAGCGCCTTGCGCGCCGCCCCCGTGATCGCCGCGGCGAGCTTGGCCGCGCGTGCCGGCGGCAGTTCGTCGCGCAGCAGCGCGAACACGCGGCGGCCTTCGGCCAGGCGCGCGTCCTCGTCGTCGGGCCGGCCGCCGACCAGCAGCACGAACTCGCCGCGCTCCTGGTTCGGGTCGGCGGCGACGCGCGCGACGAGCGTCGCGAGGTCGCCGTCGAGGACAGTCTCGAACAGTTTCGTCAGTTCGCGCGCGAGCACGGCCGGGCGCGTCGCGCCGAACGCGGCGACCATGTCATCGAGGCAGTCGCGCACGCGGTGGCTCGATTCGTAGAACACCAGCGTGCGCGTTTCGGCGGCGAGTTCGGCCAGGCGATCGCGCCGCGCGGATGCCTTGGACGGCAGGAATCCCTCGAACACGAAACGGTCGCTCGGCAGCCCGGCGACCGACAGTGCGGCGATCGCGGCGCAGGCGCCGGGCACCGGCGATACGGCGATGCCGGCGGCGCGCGCCGCACGCACGAGGCGAAAGCCCGGATCGCTGACGAGCGGCGTTCCCGCATCGGAAATCAGCGCGATCTCGGCGCCGTCGCGCATGCGCGCGACGAGACGTTCGGCCTCGTCGCGCTCGTTGTGCTCGTGCAGCGCGACGAGCCGCGTCGAGATGCCGTAGCGCGCGAGCAGCGGCGCGCTGTGGCGCGTGTCCTCGGCCGCGATCAGCGCGACGCGCTTGAGCGTTTCCTGCGCGCGCGCGCCGAGGTCGTCCAGATTGCCGATCGGCGTCGCAACCACCCAGAGCCTTCCGGCCCGCTGTTCCGTCATTCCCGTTCCTCCGCCGCGCGCCCGCGGGCGCGCGGTCACTATCCGCTATCATCGCAGCATTACCCGGCGTTACGGATGCGGTCATGCCTGTGAAACTGCGTGGTGTTCTGCTCTGCCTGCTGATGTCGCTGCTCGGCGGCTGCGCAACCATGGATACCGCACCCACGCGCGGCGCGCAGACCGCAGCCGCCGACGAGCTCTACGAACGCGGCGAATTCCGCGCTGCCGCGAACGCCTATCTCGAACTCGCGAAATCGGACTCGGGCGCGCGCGGCCACTACCGCCTGCGCGCCGCCGAGGCGCTGCGCGAGGAAGGCGACACCGCCGCGGCTGCCGAGGTGCTGTCCGACGTCCGCCGCAAGCGCCTGACCGGCGAGGACGCCTATCGCTACGACCTGCTCAGCGCCGAGTTCGCGCTGAACCGCGAACAGCCCGAGGAAGCGCTCGCGCTGCTCGCGCTGCCGGATGCGGCGCTGCCGCCGGCGCTCGTGCTGCGCCGCCTCGAACTGACCGCGCGCGCGCAGCAGGCCACCGGCGACCGGTTCGCGGCGGCACGCACGCGTGCGGTGCTCGACCGCTCGCTCGCCGGTGCCGACCGCGAAGGCAACCGTCGCGAAATCGTCGACACGCTGGCCGCGCTCGATGCGGCGACGCTCAAGCAGCGCGGCGCCGAGCTTCCGCCGAACGACCTGCTGCGCCCCTGGATCGAACGCGCACTGCGCAAGCAGGGCCAGATGCTGCCACTCGCGCTGCAGCGGCCGAGCCGGCCGGTCGGCACGCTGCAGCAGGACGGCAGCGACGGCTGGTCGCGCGAGGGCTACCGCGCGTCGCGCCGCGTCGCGCTGCTGCTGCCGTCCAGCGGCGCGCTCAAGAACGCGGCCGCGGCGATCCGCGACGGCTTCTTCGCGGCCTGGTTCAACGACCGCAACGCCGATCCGCAGCGTGGTGAAGTAAAAATCTACGATAGTGGACAAAGCGCCGAAGACGCGCTCGCCGCCTATCGCCGCGCAGTCGAGGACGGCGCCGACCGCGTCGTCGGCCCGCTGACGCGCGAAGCCGTCGGGTTGCTGTTCGAACAGGGCGATCTGCGCGTGCCGGTGCTCGCGCTGAACCAGGCCGACAGCGGCGCGACGCCGCCGCCGGGCAGCGTCGCCTTCGGCCTGCTGCCCGACACCGAGGGCGCGCAGGCGGCCGAACGCATGGCGTCGCTCGGCATCCGGGAAGCCGCCGTCATCGCGGCGACCGACGACTGGGCCGAGCGCGCCGCGCTCGCGTTCCGCGCGCAGTTCGAGAGTCTCGGCGGCGCGGTCGTCGGCGAATCGCGGATCAAGGAAGGCGAAGTCAATTATTCCGGCGTGATCCGCCAGGCCGTCGGCGCGTTCGCGACCGCGTCCAACGCGGCGGTCTTCATCAGCATGCGCCCGCAGCAGGCGCGCCTGCTCGTGCCGCAGCTCAAGCTGGCCGGCGTCACGGTGCCGGTGCTCGCGAGTTCGCACGTCTACTCGGGCTCGCTCAATGCGGGCCTCGACCGCGACCTCGACGC
>CAMLLF010000755.1 GCA_946480705.1 uncultured Lysobacteraceae bacterium
GAATCCACCTTCGGCGGCGGGCGGAACGCGCCCGGCGGCACCTTGAACAGCGCGGTCACCGTGCAATACGCCTGCAGCATGACGCTGAGCCGGCCGTAGACCTTGCTGCCCGGGTCGGCGGCCATGCGGTCGACGACCTCCTTCTGCAACATGAAATGCATGTCGGTGATCGCGGCGGCGTGGTCGAGGCAGTGGAACAGGATGGGGCTCGAAATGTTGTACGGCAGATTGCCGACGAGGCGCAGGTTCGCGCCGGCTGCCAGCGCCGTGAAGTCGACGGTCAGCACGTCGGCATGGATCACCTCCAGTTCGCCGATGTCGCACGCGGCGGCCTGGATCCGCGGAATCAGGTCGCGGTCGAGCTCGATCACGGTGAGCCGGCCGTGTTCGCGCAGCAGCGGCAAGGTGATCGCGCCTTCGCCGGGGCCGATCTCGACGAGCCGTTCGCCGGGCTTCGGCGCGATCGCCTGGACGATGCGCCGGATCAGGCCGGGGTCGTGCAGGAAGTGCTGTCCAAATTGCTTTTTGTGGACATGTTTGCCGGCGACGGCGTCGGAGGCATGGGCGTTGACGGGAACGGACGGATAGCGCTTCAAACGGGAGCCTCGGGCGGCGGGGCGAGCGGCGAGGAAGTCGCGAGCTCTTCGATGAGCCAGGCGCGGAACTGCCGCACCGACGGCTTCTCGAAATGCGATTCGGGACAAACGAGGTAGTAAGCATAGTGGGCCGGCACGCGCAGCGCGAACGGCGCGACGAGCTCGCCGCTCGCGAGGCGATCGCCCGCGAGGGAACTGCGCGCGAGCACGACGCCCTGGCCCCTGGCCGCGGCGCGCAGAGCGAGCTCGGTGTCGTCGAAGATCGCGCCGCCGCGCGGCTCGCTCGTGCTGACGCCGGCCGCGGCGAACCAGCGCACCCAGTCGTTCTTGCGCATCTGCTGCTTGATGCGGATCAGCGGCAGCTCCAGCAGTTCCGACGGATGCTTGAGCTTGCGCCGCGTCAGGCGCGGACTCAGCACGGGGAACAGCTCGTCGTCGAGCAGCTTCTCGCAGCGCAGGCCGGGCCAGGGGCCGTTGCCCCAGCGGATCGCGACGTCGACGCCGTCGTTGCGGAAGTCGGCGAGGCTGATCGAACTCTGCAGGTTGAACTCGACGTCGGGATGGCGCGTGAGGAATCCGCCGAGCCGGCCGACGAGCCAGGCCGCCGCGAACGACGGCAGCACGCTCAGCGTCAGCACGTTGCCCGCGGCGCGTTCGCGCACGCGCGTGACGGTCAATGCGAGTTCGTCGAGCGCGTCGCGCACGCCGAGCGCGAGCTGCTGGCCGGCGTCGGTCAGCCAGGTCTTCCTGCCGCTGCGCGCGAACAGCTTGAGCCCCAGTTCTTCTTCCAGCGCCTTGATCTGCAGGCTGACCGCGCCGTGGGTCAGATGCAGTTCCTCGGCCGCGCGCGACCAGTTCAGGTGCCGTGCGGCGCATTCGAAGACGCGCAGCGTGCGCAGGGGCGGGAGGTGCTGCCAGGCGCGCATCTGTTAGTTTCCTTGACGGTCCGGGACAGAAAGTATCGATTTTTCCGCTCGCTTTCCAGGCATAGCATGGCGGACCTCAGGCGCTGCGTTGGTCGTACTGACAGAAGCGTCGCTCACGAGGATGTCGCGATGACTGCGGGAATGATGGTGCGGATGCTGGCCCTGGCCATGATATGGGGCGGCTCGTTCTTGTTCATGCGTATCGCCGTGCCCGAGTTCGGCACGGGCTTCACGGCGGCCGGGCGCATCGCGCTGTCGGCGCTGGTGCTGCTGGTGTTCCTGCGCTGGCAGGGATTGAACCTCGACTGGCGCCGTCACTGGCGCGCTTATGCCTGGATCGGCGCGCTGAGCGCCGGCGTGCCGTTCGTGCTGTTCGCGTTCATGGCGCATCACCTGCCGGCCGGCTACTCGGCCGTGCTCAATGCGACCGTGCCGCTGTTCGCCGTGCTGCTCGGCTGGTATCTGCAGCGCAAGCGTCCGTCGCTGTCCAAGCTCGCCGGCGTCGTCGTCGGTGTCGCGGGCGTCGTGACGATCGCGCGCTTCGGCACGGTGACGATGCTCGCCTTCATCGCGGGTCTTGCCGCCGCCGCGCTCTACGCGCTCGGCGCGGCGGAACTGCGCCGCCTGTTCAGCGGCACCGATCCGGTCGTCACGGCCACCGGCAGCCAGATCGGCGCGGCGCTGCTGCTGTCGCCGCTGCTGCTCGCCAACGTGCCGACGCAGGTGCCGGGCCTTGCGCCGGGTCTCGCGCTGGCCGCGCTCGGCCTGGTCTGTACCGCGATCGCGTTCGTCGTGTATTTCCGTCTGCTGCGCGATGCAGGTCCGGAGCGCGCGACGACCGTGACCTTCCTCGTGCCGGTGTTCGCGCAGGTCTGGGGTGCGCTGTTCCTGCACGAGCCGATCACTGCGGCGATGCTCGCCGGCCTGGGCCTCGTGCTGCTCGCGGTGATGCTGGTGTTCGAGAAGCTGCGCCTGCCGCAGCGGCGTCGCGCGGTGCTGGCGGCCGCGGCGCTGTCGCCGTGCAATGGGAAGGATTGCTGATCGGTAGTTAAACCCTCCCCTGCAAGGGAGGGTTTGTTTTCAGGC
>CAMLLF010000756.1 GCA_946480705.1 uncultured Lysobacteraceae bacterium
CGAGGTCAGCGCCGTGGAGCTGCTGGAAGTGCAGCTGGTGAATGCAGTGGCGCCGTTCGTGCTCAACGCGCGGCTGCGCGAGCTGATGCGGCGCACGCCCGGGCGCGAGAAGCACATCGTCAACGTCAGCGCGATGGAAGGGCAGTTCTACCGCAACTTCAAGACCACCAAGCACCCGCACACCAACATGGCCAAGGCCGCGCTCAACATGATGACGCGCACCGCGGCGGCCGACTACCACGGCGACGGCATTCACATGAACAGCGTCGACACCGGCTGGGTGACCGACGAAGATCCCGCGGAAATCGCCGCGCGCAAGATCATCGAAGAACGCTTTCATCCGCCGCTCGACATCGTCGACGGCGCTGCCCGGATCGTCGATCCGATCATCCACGGCTTCAACACCGGCGAACACGTCTGGGGCCAGTTCCTCAAGGACTACGCGCCGACGGACTGGTGAATCGCGACTACGTAGGGCGCAATAACCGAAGGGCATTGCGCCATCTCCACGTAGCGACGCCCGACCCGACACGGCGCAACGCCCTTCGGTTATTGCGCGCTACGCCAGGTGCGGCGAACGTCATGCAGCGGCTGCGCGCCGTTCTTCCGCGCGCTGGTCAAACCCATCCGGAACAGCGACGACCGGCGCTGGCGATTCCCCGATAGCGAGGTCACGTTCACTGCTTCGTCTGCGGCCCGCCGCAATTTCTCGACGTTCATTTTCAGCTCACTCGCCGGTGTCGGGGCCATGCCGACCTTCCAGCAGCGCACGCCGCGGAACCGTAAGCCGCCAGCCAGCCGACTACCCCATGGGCACGTTCCGACGCAGATAGTTCGCAAGCTGCACGATCGGCGTGTCGCCCTCGAGACCGCTCCGGTCGTAGCGCGAATCGGCATAGGCCACCATGCTCTTGAAATTTGGATTTCCGGCGAGCCAAGCCAGCACGATCGGTCCTTCGCAAGACAGAAAATCGATGCCGTCGATTTGGGTACGGTCCGCGTTTACGAGGCGGTCCAGTTCCCGGACGCGACCGCAACGCTCGATGAGCGCCGGCATCGTATTTTCGAGGAATTCGATGATGTCCCCGATGTGATCGAGCGACCGGATCGCGAAATTTCGATCAACGAGCCTCGCCAGTCGCAGATCGCACGTCGACGAACTCGTGTGATGCGCAATGACGCTCGCGATCAGGCGTTCGATGGCGTGCTGGCGCACCGAGATGAAAACGTCACAGGTGTAGAAAGGATCATCGTCGTATCCGATGCCAAAGATCGTCAGCGTCGTGTCGTCGCGGGTTCGAAAGAATTCGTAACCCCGCGGATCGCGCCGCACGTCGAAGCCCAGCGGAACCAGGATCGCTTCCAACGCGCGGCCCAGCGTGGCGGTGAGGTCGCCCCGTTCGTTCGGCCACTCGACAACGATCAGCGTGCCTCCGATCGCGACCTCCTTCTTGCGCGGCGTGAGTCGCGTGAAGCGCAACCCCCGGTCTTCGCCGTAGCGAAAGCCGGTGCATGACTTCGCCACGGCAGCGGGCACGCCGTACACGGCGTCGTAGCGCTCCGCACGATGCCGTGCGATCGCCTGTTCGAGCAATGCTGCCGTTTCCGCCGGCGCGTCGCCTTCGACGTCGAGATGCTCGGCACCTTCGTCCAGCTGGTGCGCGACCTGCCAGATCTGTTCGCCACCGCGCCAGAGAAACGCGGCAGACGCATTGACGCTCTGGCTCTCGGTGCAACCGACTACGCTCCCTTCGAGCGACGCACGGATCAGCGTCGAGGGATGGACCAGCGCGTGCCAGAACGCGTTTGCCGCGACGACATAGCCGCCCTGCGGCAAGGCCGCGCCGGCAATCTCGCATTCGCCTACGCCAACGACATCGCCCGTGTCTTCCAGGTTGAGTGCCGCGAGCAGGTCCGTCGACGACAGCGAAGCGGCCGACAACCACGAAAACGCCATTCCCATCTACGCTGCTCCGTCCGGTCGACGCGGCCCACGCCGCCGGGGAAGCCTAACAATAACAGAGGCAACAGGGTCAAGACCGTAGGGCGCAATAAGCGCAGCGCATTGCGCCAGACCGAAGCAACGCAACCCAAGACCTCCTCACGCAAACCGAAGCCCGCCCCCAGCACCGTAGATACTGTTGTCCGAATCAAGCCCCGTGAAGCGAAGGATCAAAGGGCTTGCCGGATTTGATAACCCCAAAGGCGACTTGAGCGAGCTTACGCATCATGGCGCCGATGATGAGCATCTTGGGTTTGGCTTTAGCAGCCAGACGAGCGGCGAAGGCGCGGCCCCAGGCGGTACGACTCACGGCGACGACGGCGGGCATGTAGAGCGCCTTTCGCAGTAAAGCGTGTCCTGCTTTGGATAAGCGTGGACGTTTGTTCACGCTGGTGCCGGATTGGTGATGGGCGGGGCACAGGCCGGCGAAGGCCACGAACTGCCGGGCTGTGGCAAACCGTTCTGCGCCCAGGCCGAAGGCGAGCATGGTGGCACTGGAGCGCTCGCCGATGCCGGGAATGGAATCGAGCAGATCGCGTTTGGCGCGCAGATCCGGATCGTCGTCGATCAGGGTCTGAATTTCTTTGCTGACGCGTTCGA
>CAMLLF010000757.1 GCA_946480705.1 uncultured Lysobacteraceae bacterium
TACGACGATGCGCACCGGCTGATCATGGTGCGCGACGCGCTCGGCAACCGCATCGTCTACACGCTGACGAGCAACGGCGATCGCCGTTTCGAACGGCGCTTCTCGAGTGGCGGCGTCACCATCTGGCAGGTCTCGCGCGAGTTCGACGAACTCAACCGGCTCGTGCGCGAGACCGATGCGCTGGCGCGGCCGGTCCTGCGGCTCGAACTCGACGACGCGGCGGCCGGCATCCTCAACGGCTACGACGCGAACGGTAATCCGCGTCGCAGCATCGACGGCCGCAGCGCGGAAACCGAGCAGCGGTACGACGGCCTGAATCGGCTCGTGCAGACCCTGCAGGACGTGACCGGCACGGGAGCGACCGCGAACGCGCAGACGCAATTCAACTACGACGCCGCGGACCGGCTCACTGACGTCACCGATGCCGACGGCGTGCCGACCGGCTACGTCTACGACGGCCTCGGCGACCTGAAACAGGAAACGAGTCGCGACGCCGGCAATCGCAGCTTCGACTACGACCGCGCCGGCAACCGCACGAGCGAAACCGATGCGCGCGCCATCACCGTCACGCACGTCTACGACGCGCTGAATCGGAGGACGGACACGTTTTATCCCGATATCAGCCGCCGCGTGCGGCGCGATTACGACCTGCCCGACGCGACGACCGGCTGCCCGGCGTCGTATCCCAAAGGCCGGCTGAGCCGGCTGACGGATGCCAGCGGCACGACGACGTATTGCTACGACCGTCGCGGCAACGTCGTGCGCAAGCGCTGGGTCGATGCCGGCAATGCGACGCGCCAGCTCGATTACGGCTACGACCTTGCCGATCAGCTCAAGACTGTGACTTATCCGGGCGGCGCGGTCGTGACGTACGCACGTGGTGCCGACGGCCGCATCAGCGGGGTGCAATGGCAGCCGACCGCCGGCGGCGCGGTCACGACGCTGGTCAGCGCCACGAGCTACGCCGCATTCGGCCCGCTGACGAGCCTGACCTTCGGCAACGGCCGCCAGCTCGCGAAACGCTACGACCGCAATTTCGCGATCGACCAGATCGAAAGCACGCTGCCCGGCGGGCTCGTGCTCGACTTCGACGCGGACGTGCTCGGCAATGTCACGCAGATCGCGACCGCGCTCGGCGCTGCGCCGCAGCGGCGCTACGACTACGATCCGCTGAACCGGCTGACCCATCAGCGCGACGGCGCGGGAACTGCGCTGGAAACCTTCACGTATTCGCCGACGGGCGATCGCACCAGCAAGCAGCTGGGTGCCGGCGCAGTTCAGATGTATACGTATCAACCCGGTACGCATCGTCTCGCGAGTACCGGCGGCACAGCCCGCAGCTACGACCCGAACGGCAACACCACGGGGCTGCCGGGCGTCACGTTCCACCCGCTCGTCTATGACGACACGAATCGCCTGTCCCAGGTAAACCGGGACGGTCTCGGCAGCCAGCAGACCTACGGCTACACCTACAACGGCCTGGGCCAGCGAACGGTCAAGAAGCGACCCGAAGCGGCCGTCGACACGGTCTACGACGAGGCCGGCCTGCGCCTCGTCGACGTCAACTGGCTGCTCGACTGCGGCACCAGCGAGTCGCTGACGTCAGGCGGCGAAGGATCCGAGAACGGCGCCCCCGTTTCGACGACGGGCAACTGCACGCGTATCGCGAACGGGCGCGTCGAATACGTCTATCTCGACGGTCTGCCGATCGCCTTGCTGCGCTACGCGGCCGGCAGTTCGACGCCGTCGATCAGCTATCTCGAAACCGACCATCTCGGTACGCCGCGTCTTGCCGTCGATGCGTCTACGCAGGCGGTGCAGTGGAAATGGGATCTGCTGCAGACGGCGTTCGGCGATCAT
Source organism: uncultured Lysobacteraceae bacterium (assembly GCA_946480705.1). Next base: position 1,861 of record CAMLLF010000757.1, read on the forward strand.
GATGCGACCGCGCTGGTTGGTGGGTTTGAGCTGAATTTGCGGTATCCGGGGCAGTATTACGACGCTGAAACCCGGTTGCACTACAACTATTTCAGGGACTACGACGCGAAATCGGGTAGATATGTCGAAAGTGATCCGATTGGCTTGGGGGGAGGGTTGAGTACCTACTCCTACGTCGACTCAAGCCCAATCGTCCATGTAGATCCTTCCGGATTGCAGATCGTAATTCCCGTCCGGGGGCCAAGATTTCCAGAGCCATTTCCTCCTCCGACGATGCCGCGTCCAATCGATATGTCAGGCGGGGATCGGGTCTGGCAGTCGAGCGCTCATACTTCAACAGATGCGCAAACCCAGTGCGAGAATACGCGATGCAGTCCTGTAACCGATCAAAACATTTATGCTGTGCTGGTCTCGTCGCCGATGCTTACCCTGCAGCCGTCGGTGTCGCGTGCGCAAATTCAAACGTATGTAAATCTGATTGAGAGCGGAAATGTACTAACAAACATTTGGGTGGACGGCAACGTAATCGTCGATGGAAATCGTCGATACATCGCTGGATTGCTTTGCAATAGACCTGTGGGATTTCAGCCGTGGACCGCGCCTATGAGTCCGCCTCGATATCCAGTGCGGCAATTGAGAATCGATCCTTAGATGAAGGCAGGGGAGGTCATGAATATCGGCGACGAAGTGGTTTTGATTGATTCACTGGTTGAATCAGATAGGGCAAAATTTTTTGTCACTC
>CAMLLF010000758.1 GCA_946480705.1 uncultured Lysobacteraceae bacterium
CGCAATGCCCTTCGGTTATTGCGCCCTACGTGTCTGCACCGTTCGCCGGCGAGATCCGCCGGCGTTCGACGGCGCGGATGCCGTCCCCTACGAGTCGTCGCGAGCATAGCGACGCCATCGTCAAGGACGGAGAACGACGCAGTACGTGATCAGTTCAGCGCGACGACCTGGTTGCGGCCCTTGTCCTTGGCCTTGTACAGGCACTGGTCGGCCGCCTTGAGCACGTCGTCGACGGCGCGCCGCGCGGCGCCGCGCGGCGCGACGCCGATGCTCGCGGTGACCTGCACGGTCGCGGCGCGTCCGGGCGTCTTCGCCGACGCCTTGCCGGCCTTGGCCGGTTTCGCCGCGGGCTTGCGCGGCAAGGTCACCCGCAGCGATTCGATCGCGACGCGCGCTTCCTCGCAGGCCGCATGCGCGACGGCGGGCTTGCGGAACAGCAGGCAGAATTCCTCGCCGCCGAAACGGAACGCCTGCGCCGCGCGCGTCTGCGCGAGGCTGCGCGCCACCGCGGCGAGCACGCGGTCGCCGGCGTCGTGGCCATGCTTGTCGTTGAACTGCTTGAAGTGATCGACGTCGACCATGGCCAGCGCGTAGTCGCCCGAGAGGCGCGCCAGCGTTTCGTCGAGCGCGCGGCGGTTCGGCAGTCCGGTCAGCGCATCGAGGAAAGCGAGCCGCCACGACGCATAGACGACGCCGACGCCGAGCGTCGCGGCGCCGGCGACGAGCCAGCTGCGCAGGTCGAGTCCGGCGAGCTGCAGCCAGCCGCCAGCGGCGAACAGCAGTGCAAGCACTATCGCCGCATCAAGCGGCCGCCGCGAACGCAGCCAGTGCACGAGTGCGGCCGCGACGGCCGCGAGATTCAGGACGAGCGCCGCGCGCGCCGGCCGCAGCGCGCCGCCGAGCGGCAGCAGGTCCAGCAGCCCGTCCCAGACGTGTGCCGGCGTCATCGTCGTCAGCCACGCCGCAACGGCCACGACGATCACATAGGCCAGCATGCGCCGCGAGCGCAGCGGCGGCTCCGGCACGAGCAGCGCGAGCAGCCAGCACCACGGCAGGAACAGGATGGCCGCGTCACGTGCACGTTCGGCGACGACGCCGCCGTCAGCGGGCCAGGACAGCGCCGCGACGGCGAGCGTCGAGGCGGCCAGCAACTGCGCCGCGCGGTGACGGCGGAACGCGAGCGCGAGCACGAACGCAAGCGCGCAGAGAGCGACGGCAAGGTAGGACGGAGCAGTCATGGGCATGGGTCGGACGAAGCGCCGAGCTTCGCAGATCGTCGTGACGACGGGAATGCTCGGTTGGTCATGCGCGGTTGGGTCGGATTGAGCCGAAGCGAAAGCCAACATCGGGGCGTCTCAGGCGGCGAGATCGCTGAGCGCCGGCGTGCGTGGGGCGCGAGATTGGCGGGGGCGTCGATCGCCGCGGTATCGAGGCACGGTCACCTCTCCGAGCACCGACAGCGCGGCCGAGAATTCCCGCAGCAGCTCGCCGGTGCCGTCGAGTCCGGGCAGTACCACGAATCGCGTCACGAGCCTCTCGCTGCGGGGAGTCGTCGCGATTGTCGCGTGCGGGCGGACCGTCGCGACGCGGCAGAGTGTCGCGGCGGGTCGGACTGGGGAGTCGTCGGGGCGAGAGCGGCGGCAACGACGAACCCGCTCCCGCCCTTGAAATTAAATTAATCATCAATTAAATTGCGCGCCATGCCCACACCACCCAAATCCGCCACCCCACGCCGCCGCGGCCGCCCGGCCGCGGCGACCGGTCCCGGCCGCGATGCCGACGCCCGCGCACATCTGCTCGATGTCGCGCTGAAGCTGTTCGCCGAGCACGGCATCGCGGCGACGCCGCTGTCGCAGATCGCGCGCAAGGCGCGCGTCACGCCGGCGTTGCTGCACTACTACTTCGGCAGCAAGGACAACCTCGTCGATGCGCTCGTGGACGAACGTCTGCAGCCGCTGTCGGCCGCGCTCGGGCAGCGCCTCGCGAACGGCGGCGGCGACCTGCGCGCCGCGCTCGAGGCGTTCGTCGGCACCATCCTCGAACTGCTCGCCGCCAATCCGTGGTTTCCGCAGCTCTGGCTGCGCGAAGTGCTCAGCGAGGGCGGCCAGTTGCGCAAGCGCCTGATCGAACGCATCGCGCCGCACGTCGCGCATCGCGTGCGCGAACTCGTCTCCGGCGCGCAGCAGCAGGGGCTGCTCAATCCCGACATCGAGCCGCGCCTGCTCATGGTGTCGCTGATCGGGCTCACCGTATTTCCGCTCGCCGCGCAGCCGATCTGGCGCGCGATCTATCCGTCCGAAGACATCACGACCGACGTGCTGCGCCGCCATGTGCTCGCGCTGCTGCTGCGCGGACTGGAGCTCGGCGATGCGCACTGACCGTTTCCTTGATCCGACCGCCACGCCCCGGAGCGGCGCCATGTATCTAATTCGCTTTTTCTCATTTTTACTCACCACCGCGACCCTCGCCGCCTGCAACGGCGACGACACGCCGCCACTGCTCGGCACGCTGGAATGGGATCGCATCGCCGTCCAGGCCGAAGCGGCCGAGCCCGTCGTCGCGATCGCCGTGAAGGAAGGCGATCGTGTGGAGGCCGGG
>CAMLLF010000759.1 GCA_946480705.1 uncultured Lysobacteraceae bacterium
CTTTATCAGCTTCGCTTTGATCGCCGATGGGCTTCGGATGTGTTAACAGGCCCTAATTGAAAAGGTTGCCGAATTTTTGCAACGAAATTCATCAGGAAGTCGACAGTGCCAACCTGGATGGTGCCAAAAAGAAGGGGGCAAAAGCCCCCTTCTTTGCAATGCCCTCCGCGCAGTTCAGCGAGGAATGAAACACGTCGTCGTGTTGTTGCTCGGCGTCCAGACACAGTTGACTTGGCCTTCGCCTTGACCGCTGCCACTGGTGATGGTTATCCCGAGCGACCGCATGTACTCGATGAACTCGGCCATGTTGTGGCTGTCTCCGGGACCGAAATACCAACGGCCCGAATAACTCTGCCCGAAATCTGCGGGGTCCGGCAGGGCGTGACCGCTGCTATCGTAGGCGCTATTCGGGACGTACTGGGGATTTTCCCCTAGTGTAAGTTTCATGCTGATTTTCGACCCGTCATGGAATTCGACGTCGATCGTCAGATACACCCCTTGCTTCATCGCCAGATAGGCGTCTACATGCGCTGCGATAGCCGCCAGCGCGTTACCCAGCGTGCCGGACGCGCCCGTACCGGGTGTGGAGAAAATCTCCGGCGTGTTCACTAAACGGAGAATGTCGCCTCGCAGAGAGGCGTCCATCTGGAAGTCATGCGCTGTCGGCTTTCCGGGATAGTAGGAGTTGTACGTGATCCCGCCGATGTTCGACGTGAAATCTGCTTTGAATGTGCCATTGGTCTGCCGCCAGACCTCGCTCATGGCGGTGGCGACGGTAGCGAGGTCGCCATCGACGGGCAGTTCCTCGATCTGCAGGTTGCAGATCGTTTTCATGCCGCCGGCCTTGGTTCCGGGATCCGCGCTGTTCGGCGCGGAACCGCAATAGTTGAGATACCGCTTGATACTGCCGGTGGCCGGATCCCACACGATGTGAGCCGCTGAACTCGCGCCCAGCGTGCGAGCCATGTTGTACATCTGCGTGTCGTCACAGTTGACGCACTTTGCCGTCGAGGCCGTAGCCGTATTCGCGCCGATCATGCCCATGAGGCAAACGAGGGCAGCTCTTATTACCTTGGTCATCCAACACTCCATTGTTAATGCACTTACCCCTTGAGGGGAGAAAGTATGCAACATGCCTCATGTATACCTATCCATTCATCAGCGTACAGTCTATCGACGTTGTCCGCTTAGCATGGAGTTAGAGCTTCGCACCGGTCACCGCCGCGTGAACTGCGCCAGCGTCTCGCCGCGTTCGCAATGCTCGATCAATTGCTGCAGCCGTCGCACGCGCGTCGGTTCCTGCTTCGCGCCGACGATCCAGTTGCAGCACGCGCGGCGATACGACGGCGGCTGCGCATCGAAGAACGCGGCAGCGGCCGGATTCGCATCGAGCACCGCGCGGCGTTCCGGCGGCAGCGCGTCGATGCGCCGTTCGTAGCTGTAGACCGCCGAGCGATCCTCGCGGCGCGCAGCGAATGCGGCGCGGCCGGCCGCCTCGACGCGGCCTTCGGCCTCGAGTTCGCCGATGCGGCGCACGTTGACGTTGCTCCAGATGCTCCCGTCGCGCCGCGGCGTGAAGCGGATGCGGTAGCGCGTCTCGTCGACGCGCTGGCGCACGCCATCGATCCAGCCGTAGCACAGCGCCTCGTCGACCGACTGCGGCCAGGTCAGGCTGGGCTCGCCGCTGCCGACCTTGTGGTAGCCGACCCAGAGTTCGGCCGCCTTCGCATGGTTGCTCTTGAGCCAGCGCCGGAACTCGGCCAGCGAGCGGAAATATCGGGCGTCCATCGCAGGTCTCCGGGTCGATCGCGCCGATAGTACGGCGCGGCCGCCCGATTCTCGCCCCAACCTGTCCTATATCGTCGCGATTGCGCCCGCAGCCTGCCGGCGACCGCGTTCATCGTCGCGCTTCCCTTCCGACGGAGCGTCGACATGACCTTCCTCAGACCGGCCGCGCGCCCATGGCAGGCGACCGACTTCGAATACGCGCGCACGAATCCGGAACGCTACGACGACGCGCTCGTGCTGATCCTGCGCACGACCGCGCTCGTCGAATCGCGCGCCGACCAATACGGCGACTACCTGCGCGCCGTGTTCGCGGCGCGCGGCGACGACTGGCGCGCCGCGATCGATGCATGGAACCGCGAGGAGCGCGAACACGGCCGCGCGCTGCGCCGCCTCTGCGACGCGATCGGCGGCAGCTTCGCGTTCGAGCCGGCGATGGACGCCTACGTGCGCGGCGTCGCGTACCACGACTGCGACGGCGCTTCGGTGCGCGGATCGATAGCCGGCGAACTCGTCGCGCGCTGCATCGTCGAGGCGCTCGCGAGCACGTTCTACCGCGTGCTGCGCGACAGTTGCGGCGACGAGACCGGGCGCGCCGTGCTGCACGCGCTCGCGCTCGACGAGGCGCGTCACTACGGCATGTTCGCCGCGCTGCTCGCCGACGAACAGCAGCGCCGGCCGATGCGCCTGTGGCAGCGTCTTCGCATCGGCATCGGCCGCATGCTCGAACTCGGCGACGACCAGATCCTGTTTGCCGCCTGGGTCGTCGACGACGACGCGGAACGCCGCTACCGGCGGCGGACCGAG
>CAMLLF010000760.1 GCA_946480705.1 uncultured Lysobacteraceae bacterium
CCACGAGCGTTGTCAGGGCCGCGATCCCCCACGGCAGCACACAACGCCACGAGGGTTCGCGCATCGAACCGGCCGGGAGGACGCCACTGATCGAGTCAGGCGCGCCACTCTCGATCTTCGCGATCTCGACGCGGCCGAGATCGACTACGAAACCTCGCCGACCGGCGGCCAGCTCACGATCCGCGCGCCGCGCATCAAGGGCGAGGTGCCGGGCGACGGCGCGAGCCTCGTCGAGCGCGTGCGCTACGTCATCGAGACCGAAGTGAATCCGCGCGTCGCTTCGCACGGCGGGCGTATAACGCTCGAGGAAATCACTGCCGAAGGCGTCGTGCTGCTGCGTTTCGGCGGCGGCTGCCACGGCTGCGGCATGGCCGACGTGACGCTCAAGCACGGTGTCGAGAAGACCTTGCGCGAGCGCATTCCGGAAATTACCGCGGTGCGCGATGCGACCGACCATGCCAGCGGCGCCAATCCGTATTTCTCGCGGGAGAACGGCGGCACATCGGCGATGGCCTGATCGGCTGTCACTGTAGCCCGCAACGAAAAAGCCCGGCTTTCGCCGGGCTTTTCGATCTGTGCGAGCCGGACTTACTTGCCGGCCGGCTTGGCCGGCTGGCTGAGATCGCCGAGCCTGCCGCCGGGCAACTGCGCGAAATAGGCCGCGAGATCGGCGATGTTCTGTTCGGTCAGCGGCTGCATGAAGCCCGCCATGATGGCGTTCTTGCGCTTGCCGTTCTTGTACTGATGCATCGCTTCCTGCAGATAGTCGCGATACTGGCCGGACAGGCGCGGATACTGCGGATCGGTCGGGTTGCCGTCGGCGCCGTGGCAGGCGGCGCACGGTTCGGCGAGCTTCTTGCCGGCATCGAGATTGCCGGCGGCCTGGGCAAACGAGGAAACGGCCAGCAGCGGGGCCAGCGCGAGCAGCGAGTAGAGGCGATTCATCCGGTGCATCCTCGAATTACGGGGTCAGGCCGGCGAGATACGCGGCGATGTCTTCGATGTCCTGTGCCGAGAGGCTCTCGCCCTGGGCGCGCATGGTCGGATGGTCGCGCTCGCCGGTCTGGTAGCTCTTGAGCGCGGCGACGAGGTAGTCGTAGTTCTGGCCGGCGATCAGGGGCACGTGGTAGTTCGGATATGCGTTCGTATAACCCGGGACGCCGTGGCAGCCATGGCAGGTATAGGTCTTCAGGCGGCCTGCTTCCTTGTCGCCCGCGGCGTACGCGGTCGAAGCGAGAGCGGAGGCGGCCAGCAGGGAAGCAAGCAGTAGCGATCGGGTCATCGTCGGGTTCCGGCGGGGGCGGTTGCCTGGCTGGTAAAGCGGCGAGTATAGCCGGCGCGGCGCGGCAAGCTCCAGCCGCGTCTGTCCTGCGCCGGTACGTTCGTGACTACCGGCTCACGACGCCGTGCGGATGCCTTCACAGAATGCTCACCATCACCGCGGAGGGCAAACCCGGTGCATCCATCGCCAGCTAAACGGCATCAAAGGTCGCCGTGGCTTGTTGCCACGACTAGTGATGTAGTCTAGTATAACACCACAATACCAGCACACGGGCCTCTCGCCATGCTCCCCGACACACGTCGTTCCGGTTCCGCCCATCGGTCAGGAATGCATCGTATCGCTTTGATTATATTGACATCTTCGCTATTGGTCGCGTGCGGTCAGGGCGGCCCCGACACGTCCAAGCAGGCCGATGCGGCCGCGCTGGTTCCCGTCGAAACTGCTGTCGTCGCGAGCCGCGCCATCGATGCCAGCTATTCCGGCACGGCGACGCTCGAAGCGGATCGCGAAGCCGATGTCGTCGCCAAGACGAATGGCGTTCTGCTGAAGCTGTTCGTCGAGGAGGGCGACACCGTGCGTCAGGGCCAGGTCGTCGCGCGACTCGACGACGCGAGTCCGCGCCTGAGCCTCGCCAAGGCCGAGGCGACGCTGCGCAAGCTCGAAGCCGACTACCGCCGCGCCGACGAGATGTTCGGCAAGAAGCTGCTCTCGCTCGAAGAGCACGACAAGATCAAGTTCGACCTCGACAACCAGCGCGCCGTCCACGACCTCGCGCGGCTGGAACTCTCGTACACGCAGGTCGTCGCACCGATCGACGGCGTGATCGGCAAGCGTCACGTCAAGGAAGGCAACCTGATCCAGCTCAATCAGCCGCTGTTCCACATCGTCGATTTCGACCCGCTGCTCGGCGTGCTCAACGTGCCCGAGCGCGAACTCAATACGCTGAAGTCCGAACAGGCCGTCAGCATGGTCGTCGATGCACTCCCCGGAAAACGCTTCCCCGGCGTGATCGAGCGCGTCAGTCCGGTGGTCGACGCGGCGAGCGGTACGTTTCGCGTGACCTGTCGCTTCGACGCGCAGGCGCAGACGCTCAAGCCCGGCATGTTCGGGCGCATCGACGTCATCTACGACCGCAAGCAGGACGCCGTTGCGATTCCGCGCAGCGCGTTGATCGAAGAGGACGGCGAGACCGCCGTATATGTCGTCGTGCAGGCAGCCCCGCCGGCACCGGCCGCCGACGCGAAGGACGCCAAGGCGCCCAAGCCCGAGGCCGCCGCGCCGAAACCCGACGCGCCCAAGACCGCGGCC
>CAMLLF010000761.1 GCA_946480705.1 uncultured Lysobacteraceae bacterium
GCATCCGCGGCCGCGTGAAGCGGCAGATGGAGAAGAGCCAGCGCGAGTACTACCTCAACGAGCAGATGAAGGCGATCCAGAAGGAACTCGGCGATCTCGAGGAGGCACCGAACGAACTGGACGAACTCGCGCGCAAGATCAATGAAGCCGGCATGCCGAAGCCGGTGGAGACCAAGGCCCGCGCCGAGCTCAACAAACTCAAGCAGATGTCGCCGATGTCCGCCGAGGCGACCGTGGTGCGCAACTATGTCGACTGGCTCGTCGGCGTGCCGTGGAAGAAGGCGAGCAAGGTACGCAAGGACCTCAAGGTCGCGCAGGACGTGCTCGACGAAGACCACTTCGGACTCGAAAAGGTCAAGGAACGGATCCTCGAATATCTTGCGGGGCAGCAGCGCGTCAACAAGATGAAGGGCCCGATCCTGTGCCTGGTCGGACCTCCGGGCGTCGGCAAGACCAGCCTCGGTCAGTCGATCGCGAAGGCGACGAACCGCAAGTTCGTGCGCATGTCGCTCGGCGGCGTTCGTGACGAAGCCGAGATCCGCGGTCATCGCCGCACGTATATCGGCTCGATGCCGGGCCGCATCGTTCAGAACATGACGAAGGCCGCGACGCGCAACCCGCTGTTCGTGCTCGACGAGATCGACAAAATGTCGATGGACTTCCGTGGCGATCCGTCTTCGGCGCTGCTCGAAGTGCTCGATCCCGAGCAGAACAACGCGTTCAACGACCACTATCTCGAAGTCGATCTCGACCTCTCGGAAGTCATGTGGATCGCCACGGCGAACTCGCTGAACATCCCGGCGCCGCTGCTCGACCGCATGGAAGTGATCCGCATTCCGGGCTACACCGAAGAAGAAAAGATCAACATCGCCAAGCGTTACCTGCTGCCGAAGCAGATCAAGGCGAACGGTCTCAAGCCCGAGGAAATCAGCGTCGAGGAAGAAGCGATCCGCGACATCATCCGCTACTACACGCGCGAATCCGGCGTGCGCAATCTCGAGCGCGAAATTTCCAAGGTGTGCCGCAAGGTCGTCAAGGAACTTTCTCTGCGCGAAAGCGAGATGAAGGACAAGGAGAAGCCGAAATCCAAGGGCAAGGCGGCGGCGAAGCCGGCGACCGTGCGCATCGACTCGGCGAATCTCGACCAGTATCTCGGAGTGCAGAAGTTCACTTTTGGCCGCGCCGAGCTGCAGAACGAAGTCGGCCTCGTGACGGGTCTGGCCTGGACCCAGGTCGGCGGCGATCTGCTCAGCATCGAAGGCACCGTCGTGCCGGGCAAGGGCAAGCTCATTCACACGGGCCAGCTCGGCGACGTGATGCAGGAGTCGATCCACGCGGCCCTCAGCGTCGTGCGCGGACGTTCCGATCGCCTCGGCGTCGATCCGGAGTTCCATCAGAAGTACGACATCCATATCCACGTGCCGGAAGGCGCTACGCCGAAGGATGGTCCCAGCGCCGGCATCGCAATGTGTACCGCGCTGGTTTCCGCATTGACCAAGGTGCCCGTGCGCTCCGAGGTCGCGATGACCGGCGAGATCACGCTGCGCGGTCGCGTACTGCCGATTGGCGGTCTCAAGGAGAAGCTGCTCGCGGCTCATCGCGGCGGCATCACGACGGTGATCATTCCCGAGGAAAACAAGAAAGATCTCGTCGATATTCCCAGGAACGTCACCGAAACGCTGGAGATCCACGCTGTACGTTGGATCGACGAAGTGCTCGATATCGCACTCGAGCGGCCGCTGACGCCGGTTCAGAAGTCCGAATCCGGAACCGAAAAGGGAGCCGCGGCCGACAGCAAGCGCGACGAGGGCACCGAGCCTCAGCCGGTGCGGCCGCACTGAAATTCGGCGATATTCGAGGAACGAAACGGCGGCCGCGTGCCGCCGTTTTCATGTCCGCGGCCATGCCGCGAATCGTCATGTATGGGACGTCGACAACCCGGCCGGAAACGCGGTAAAACCCCGCAAAATGGCGCCAGAACTCAGGTTGCGCGCCTACTAGGCCGCTGGTATAAAGGCCGGGACGTGGTCCGAGTGACTGCAAAGGTCCGGGCGATCACGGGGTCCGCGAAGCGCACTTTTCCGAATATTGCCCGGTGTTCCAGGGACAGAGTCGTTTCGCCACAGAACAAGCGTAGCGGGTCGCAGTTTCCGAGAGGGATTGTTAAATGAACAAATCAGAATTCGTGGGTGCGGTTGCCGATGCCGCCGAGCTGACCAAGGTTGATGCCGCCAAAGCCGTCGACGCGATGGTCGAAGTCATCACCAAGGCGCTCAAGAAGGGCGACACCGTCTCCCTCGTCGGCTTCGGCACTTTCGCGGTGCGCAAGCGCGCCGCGCGTACCGGACGCAATCCGCGTACGAACGAAGAGATCAAGATCAAGGCGTCCAAGAACCCGGCCTTCAAGGCTGGCAAAGCCCTCAAGGATGCCCTAAACTAACCGGCTCCCGCGGGGGTGCTTAGCTCAGCGGTAGAGCGTCTCCCTTACACGGAGAGGGTCGGGGGTTCGAAACCCTCAGCACCCACCAATGCCGTGGAGTGGTAGTTCAGTCGGTTAGAATATCGGCCTGTCACGCCGAGGGTCGCGGG
>CAMLLF010000762.1 GCA_946480705.1 uncultured Lysobacteraceae bacterium
AGGTTCAGCGCGAAGCGGTCGGGCAGCAGCTTGACCAGTCCCTTGATCGCGCGGTTCACGCGGCCGGTCACGTAGACGATCTCGCCGCGCTCCATCGCCGCGAGCCCTTCGCGCGCGACGTCCCCGGCCGTCATCCAGAGCCACTTCGGCATGCGCGAGACCTGTTCGCGCGAGCCGACGACATCGTGGAATTCCGACCATGTGAAGCCCGGGCAGATTGCGCAGACTTTCACGCCGCGCGCGGCGTTCTCGAGACCGAGCGACTGCGAGAACTTGATCATGAAGGCCTTCGACGCGGCGTACATCGTGTGCCCGGCCGAACCCGGCACGTGGCCCGCGAGCGAGGCGATGTTCGCGATGCGGCCGTAACCGCGCTGCTGCATGCCCGGCAGCAGCCGATAGGCGAGTTCGCACGGCGCGGTGACCATGACCTGCAGGAAGTCGGCGTGGATTTTCCACGGTTGCGCGAGGTAGTGCCCGGCTACGCCGTAGCCCGCGTTGTTCACGAGCACGTCGATCGCGATGCCGTGCTGCTCGCGCAGTTCGTCGGCGAGCGCCGTCAGGCGGTCTTCGCGGCGGGCCGTAAGCACCAGCGAATGGCCGCCGGCCGCGAGCGAGCGCGCGAATGCCGTGCCGATGCCGGCCGAGGCGCCGGTGACGAGAGCCCAGCGGGCGGTAGTGGACGTCATGACATTACCCTGCGCGAAAGCGGCCGGTCGCCGCGGGCGAAGTCGCGATTCAACCCGAGACCCCGGTCCGTCGCAACGGCGCATTGCGCGGGCGCGGGCGCGTCGCTATTCTTCGCGCCCTTTCGCGGGAACGGACCCGATGCGACGCAAGCTCGTGGCAGGCAACTGGAAAATGCACGGCAGCGCCGCGACCGCGGCCGAGCTCGTGCGCGCCATTGCCGCCGGCATGCCCGCATCGATCGATGTCGCGGTGTTTCCACCCTCGGTCTACGTCGCCGGGCTCGTCGCCTCCCGCGCGGGCGCGCTCGCGTTCGGCGTGCAGGACGTCAGCGAGCACGCGCAGGGCGCCTATACCGGCGAACTCGCCGCGGCCATGGCGGCCGACGTGGGCTGCCGCTACGCGCTGGTCGGTCATTCCGAGCGGCGCCAGCATCATGCCGAGTCGAACGAACGCGTCGCCGCGAAGTTCGCCCAGGCACAGGCGGCCGGGCTCGTGCCGGTGCTCTGCGTCGGCGAGACGCTGGACCAGCGCGAGGCCGGCCAGACGGAAGCGGTCGTCGGTGCGCAGGTCGAGGCGGTCGTGAAGGCCTGCGGCATCGCTGCGTTCGGCAATGCCGTCGTCGCGTATGAACCGGTCTGGGCGATCGGTACCGGCCGTACCGCGACCGCGGAACAGGCGCAGGCGGTTCATGCATTCATCCGTAGCCAACTCGCATTTCACGATGCTACACTCGCCAACTCGCTGCGCTTGCTCTACGGCGGCAGCGTAAAACCGGCCAATGCCGCCGAGCTTTTCGCTCAGGCCGACGTGGACGGCGGATTGATAGGCGGCGCCTCTCTGGTGGCGGCCGATTTCCTCAAGATTTGTGAGGCTGCGCTCTAAGCGCGGCCGGGCTGGATCGAGATGCTGCTTACGATCTTCAATGTGTTCTACATCTTGATCGCGGTGGCGATGGTGGCGCTGATCCTTCTGCAGCGCGGCGCCGGCGCAGACGCGGGTTCGGGTTTCGGCTCGGGCGCGTCCGCTACGGTGTTCGGCGCGCGCGGTTCGGCGAACTTCCTGTCGCGTGCCACGGCGGTCCTGGCCAGTTTGTTCTTCCTGCTCAGTCTGGGCATGGGCATGTACCTCGGCGGTGGCATGGCTCCCAAGCCGCAGACCGATCTGGGTATCATGTCCGGCAACGAAGTGCCCGCCGCTCCCGTGAAAGCTCCTGAAGCGACGCCGCCTGCCGGCGACGTGCCGCAGGCGTCGGTACCGGCCCCGGCGGCGACCACCGAAGTGCCCGCGACGCCCCAGCCCGCTACTCCTGCCGTCGCCACGAAGGGCGACGACAAGACCGAAGCCAAGGCGGACGAGTCGAAGAAGAACTAGTTGGAACACAATGCCCAGATGGCGGAATTGGTAGACGCACTACCTTGAGGTGGTAGCGACTTAGGTCGTGGGGGTTCGAGTCCCCCTTTGGGCACCAATCTAGTTACGGTCGTGCGGGCTTCAGCACACTGCGCACGGCCGCTGATGCATCGGTGATCGATGCGGAGGTTCGCGGACTCGTGCTTGCCGAATATTGGCCAATCCTGCTTTTCCTCGTCGTCGCCACGGGCCTTGGCCTGGTTCTCCTGGCGGTCGGCACCGTTCTCGGACCCAAGCGTCCCGACACCCAGAAACGATCGGCGTACGAATGCGGCTTCGAAGCCTTCGAAGACGCGCGCATGAAATTCGACGTGCGCTACTACCTGATCGCCATCCTGTTCATCATCTTCGATCTGGAAATCGCCTTCCTGTTTCCGTGGGCGGTCGTCTTCAAGCAGATCGGCATCGTCGCGTTGATCGAAATGGGCCTGTTCCTGGCTCTGCTCGTCGTCGGCTTCGTCTACGTCTGGAAGAAGGTAGCCCTC
>CAMLLF010000763.1 GCA_946480705.1 uncultured Lysobacteraceae bacterium
AAGACCCGCGACCTGATCGACGAGAACGGCGAGCAGGTGGATGGCCATGGTTCAAGCGTTCGGGAGGTTGGCCCGATTGTAGCCGGCTAGTGCGACGCGTGGCCTCTCAGTCGGCCTTCGGTTTGAGCCAGGGCTCGTCGTGCATCAGCGCCGAGAGTTCGAGGCCGCCGGTCTCGCGCAGCCAGTGCTCGATCAGACGGTGCGACACCGACAGCGGCGGCGGCAGCACCAGCGTGCGGTCGGCGAGCCCGCGCACGATGTCGTCGACCTCGAACCAGCGCGCCTCGGCGAGTTCCGCACCGACGCGTATCGCCGGATCGCTCGCGCGGGCGACGAAGCCGAGCATCAGCGAGGCCGGGAACGGCCAGGGCTGCGACGAGTGGTAGTCGCTTTCCTCGACCACGACGCCGGCTTCCTCGAACACTTCCCGCCGCACGGCGTCCTCGAGCGATTCGCCGGGTTCGACGAAGCCGGCCAGCGTCGACCAGCGCCCTTCGGGCCAGCCGGGCTGACGCCCGAGCAGGCAGGCGTCCCGCCAGCCGACGATGACGATGATTGCCGGATCGGTACGCGGAAAATGCTCGATGCCGCAGTCGGTGTTGGTGCACAGCGCCTTGTGACCGGCCGACACCAGTGTCGTCGAATGGCCGCAGGCGCCGCAGAAGCGCACGCGCGTCTGCCAGAACAGCAGCGCGCGCGCGTAGGCGAACAGCCCCGCCTCGAATGCGGGCAGTCCGAGGCCGGCCGCGCGCAGATCGATCCAGCGGGCGTCGAGCGCGGCGGAGACCTCGTTGCCGCGCGGCTGAGCCGCGGCGATCGCGAAATAGTTGGCCTCGCCGGTCGCGCCGAGGAACACGACCGGATCGTCGGGCCAATGCGCGAGACGCTCGGCTTCGCCGAGATGACGAAGGCCGCCGCGGTCGGCGCGCGCAAGGCCGCGGCCGTCGGGATTCAATGCGATGTATCGGGCGCCGGCACCGGCGCGGCAGGCGGTCAGCCAGGCATCATCGTCGCGACGTTCGGCCGCGCGTTCGAGCGCGAGCGCCGCGAACACGTTGGCACGGCTGCGCAGGCTCGCAGTCACGCGGCAGTCAGACGGTGAATGACGAACCGCAGCCGCAGGTCGTCTTCGCATTGGGATTGCGGATGACGAACTGCGCGCCGGTCAGCGACTCGGTGTAGTCGATCTCCGCACCCATGAGGTACTGCAGCGACAGCGGATCGACGACGAGCGTGACGCCGCCGTTCTCGATCGCGACGTCGTCCTCGGCGCGTTCCTCGTCGAAGCTGAAGCCGTACTGGAACCCCGAACAGCCGCCGCCGCTGATCGCGACGCGCAGCTTCAGGTCCGGATTGCCTTCCTCCGAGATCAACTCGCGCACCTTGTGCGCGGCTGCGTCGCTGAAGACCAGCGGCTGGTCGAGGGCGGTCTGGTAACTCGGCGTGTCGCTCATGTCGGCTTCGTGGGTGGACAATGCGGGAGCTAGATCAGGGCGCGTGCCCGGCGAATCAAGCCGGCTCGGCGCCGGCGGCGGCAGCTTCGGCGTCCGGCGCGGGCAGCCGCTTCGGCGCTTCGTTCTGATGGACCATCTTGCCGTTGATCTGGGCACCCGCGGCCATCTCCAGCACCTTGTAGTAGATGTTGCCCTCGATGCGCGCGGCTTCGGCGAGTTCCAGCCGCTCGGCCGCATGGACGTCGCCCTTGACCTCGCCGTTGAGCACGACGCGCGGCGCATGGATCTCGCCGACGACGGAACCCTGATCGCTGAGCGTCAGGCACGCGTCGGTGCCGTCGGCGCGCAGCGTGCCCTCGATGCGGCCTTCGAGATAGATCGCGCCGCTGAAAGTCAGGTCGCCGCGGATCGTCGTGCCCTTGGCGATCAATGTGGTGGCGCTGTAGGTGGACTTGCCGTTGCCTTTCTTACTGCTGAACATTGCTGCTCTCCTCGGCTGCCTGAGCTTCGCTCCAGCCAAATCCTTGTTCGACCCGGCCACCGCCCCCCGTCGCCTCGGCAACCACCTTGATGCGATTCGGCGTAAAGCCCTCGGGCAGCATCACCGTGCCCGGAACGCGCTGAAAATACTTGAACGAAAACGGCAGCCCGGCCGCGTTGCCGGCGCCGAGGTCGGTCCAGGCCAGCGTCTTGAGCTGGCCGTTCGCAACACCTTCTATCGCGATCTGCAGCCGCCCTTCGCTCGACTGCGACCGTTTCATGTTCTGCGTCAACGTGACGACGACGTTCCATGCGCTCGAATCCCTGACCGGCTCGACGTGGACCGAATGCACCGCCAGACCTTCGCGGCGTGCGCCGCCGCCGACGAGTCTGGCGTAGAAGCCGAGGTCGGTGCGCAGGCCCGCGATTTCCTCTTCGCGCTCGCGCAGCGTCTGCTGCAGATCGGAACTCGCGACGCGGTCGACCTGGTCGGCGCGTTCGAGCACGGCCACGCGCTGCTTCAGCGTTTCGTTCTCGTCCTGCAGCCGGACATGTTCGGCCGGATCCGGACCGATGACCGGCGAGCGCGCGAGGAACCAGCCGGCCAGCGCCGCGAATGCCAGCGTTGCCAGCCATGCGACGACGACGAA
>CAMLLF010000764.1 GCA_946480705.1 uncultured Lysobacteraceae bacterium
CGGCGGCTGCCCGCGCCTGATCGCGTCCAGGTACGCGATGGCGTCGGCCAGCTCGTGCCGGGGCGTGCCCTGGGGCAGCCAGCCGTCGCCTCGGACGGCGGCCCGATCACCCTGCAGAACCAAGGAGAAATCCATGAGCACCACGAGCAACCTGAAAGACCTGATCGAGCTGTTGAACGACGGCGAGAAGTTCTACAGCGAAGCGGCGACGAAGGTGAAGATCCCCGCCTACGCCAACCTGTTCCAGCGCATGGCGCAGCAGAAGCAGGCGATCGCGAGCGACCTTTCGGCCCGTCTGGCTTCGCACGGCGAAACCGCGCCGCAGGGCGGCACCATGCTCGGTTCGCTGCGCAAGTTCTACGCCGACGTCCGCGCGAGCATGAGCAAGGACAGCGAATCGGTCTACGTGGCGCAGCTCGAACAGACCGAGGACCGCATCCTCGAAGCGTTCCGCGACGATCTGACCCAGAGCGACGATATGGAGCTGCGTCGCATCGCCGAACGCCACTATCCGGATCTCAAGCGCACGCATGACGAAATGCGCGATCTGAAACGCCGTCTCGCTGCCTGAGGAACCGCCATGAACCAGGACATCATCAAGGGCAAGTGGAAGCAGGTTGCCGGCCAAGCGAAGGTGCAGTGGAACAAGCTGACCGACGACGACCTCGGTGTCGCCGACGGCCACCGCGAATATCTCGTCGGCAAGCTGCAGGAACGCTACGGCTGGGCCAAGGACCAGGCCGAGAAGGAAGTCGACAGTTTTGAATCGCGGCTGCAGTAGGCGCCGCACCTGACACATCGTCCCGTGTCGCCGCCGCGAACCAACGGCGCGGCGTCGACGCGAAACGGTGCGAATCGCGGGGCGACCCGCAACGGAAGACGCATCGACACGGAAGTTCTTTTCCCCAAGCGGACCGGTCACTGAACCCTTCCCCGACCGACCGGTCCAGCACCGCTGTGAAGCGGCGCAGCACCCGCCCACCCCAAGGGGCGACGTGCGTGGTCCAAGGCGGCGACGTTCCCCTGCGTCGCCGCTTTTTTTTCGTTACGGGAACTCGGCCGAGATGGTTCCGAGATCGAATACGGGCGGCAGCCAGCATTGCGTGTTCGATGCGATGTCGAAGCGATCGACGACGGTGGCCGGTTCGAACACGTCGCGCGGCTGCGGCGCGCCGCGAGCCGGCATAACACTCGGGCAGGTCGCAATAGGACTGCGCGGTGAAGCTTCTTTCTTCAGCATGTCGCGAGCCGCCCGAACAGCAGTTGCGACAACGAATAGCCGAGGCTTTCGAGAATCTGCTGCGGCGTCGTCGGCAGCGACGGCGGGGTACTGGCCGCGCCGTCGGCGACGACCAGTTTTCCCGTGCGGCGCAGGCGGCAACCGCATCTTCCGTGCTTCAGCGCAGCGTCGGTTCAGAACCGCTGGCGGTAGCTCGCATACCAGTAGCGCCCCGGCACGTCGTAGTCGGCGAAGAACGAATTGAACTGGGTCGAGTAGGCGACCGGCGGGTCGCGGTCGAACGCGTTGCGGACGCCAAGCGTGATCTTCGCGTTCCAGGGCGTCTGCCAGCCGGCTTCGAGATCGAAATAGGTGACGCTCGCGACGCGGTTCTGCGGTGCGGGAGACGCGGTGCCGGAACCGTCGACGTCGATCTCGCGGCCGGGGTTCGAGCACAGCGCATTGAGTTCGGGCCGTTCGAGGTAGGCAGCCGTGTCGGTGACGCTGCTGCAGTCTTCGTCGCCCGGCGAGAAATAGCGTGCGCCGACCGAGGCGGTCCAGTCGCCGCGGCTCCAGGCGAGGCTCAGGTTCGAGCGCAGGCGCCAGACCACGGTGTAGAAGCCGCCCGGCGAGCGGTTGTCGGCGACGACGTTGCCTTGCGCGCGCGTGCCGTCGGGCAGCAGCGTGTTGCGCGCGGGCTGGTGCAGTTCACCGTAGTAGTCGACATAGGCATTGTCCCAGGCAAACACGAAATCGCCGGCCGACGTGCTGCGCCGGTAGTTGAATCCGAAATCCACGCCCTCGGTTTCCAGGCCGCCCGGCAGGTTCTGCGCCGTCGCCACGACGCGCACGAGACTGCCGTCGGCGGCGCGTGTGATGCGCGCGCAGGCCGCGGCGTCGCCGCGCTCGTAGCAGTCGGCCAGCACGGCATCGGGCGAGCGGTCGCCGATCGCGTCGCGGATCTGGATGCGATACCAGTCGACCGTGGCCTCGAACCCGTCGAGCCAGTGCGGCGAATAGACGAAGCCGACCGATCGCGACAGCGCGCGCTCGGGCGCAAGGTCGCGATTCGCGCCGTAAGTGATGTAGCTCTCGCCCTCCCGCACGTCGACCGGGACGCCGGCGGCCCGACAGCGCGACAGCGTCGCGGCCGACGGAGAATTCACGGCCGCGCAGGGATCGGGCAACTGACCGATGCTGTCGTAGGCGCCGGAATACAGATCGAACAGGCTCGGCGCGCGGAAGCCTTCGGCGATCGCCGTCGCGGCATGGCTCCTTCGCCCCGGTTCCGCGAACGGCGTGTTCGAGTCACTCCCCGCCGCCTTCAGCGCGGAAGTGTCGCGACCG
>CAMLLF010000765.1 GCA_946480705.1 uncultured Lysobacteraceae bacterium
AACTCCCATGATCGCCAACCGCGAACCCGAGTCAGTTCCCCTTCAGTTGGCATAGCGCAGAGCAACGTGCCGAACTATCGCGGGGTGTTGGGATGGGGGCGACATCAAGCCGAGACTGGGGGATTGGCGTAGCTCTCAACGCACATCCTGCAGGCCGATAGGTCAGCAGCTCTACCGCGCTACTCAGCCGGCCAAGTGACTCAACGCCTTTCGAAGCGGCTCAAACGAGTCCAGGAGCGCCCGGACCTCTGCAGCGGTCACTCCCATCCGAGTCTGGAACTCGGGTCCGTCCAAGTGTTCGAGCGATTCATTGAGCGCGTTGCTCAGCGCGACGATCTCGTCGGCATTGAGCTGCAGCACCGCACCGCCCAACGAAAGCTGTTCGATGATCTTCATTCTCTGATTAGAAGCGATCGCAGCATCCACCGGCAAGGTCGACCGCCGGCACCTCTGCGCTGCGGTACAGTGCCGCTCGTAGTCGCACCGAAAAACTGAACCTTACGGTCGCCCGGAGCGGATCAGGCACTATCGGAAGGTAGGGAGCCTGCGCCCATGGGCAGCGGAAGGTCCGCAAGACGGTACTCAAGCGCGCGCTTCTCTCTCGAAAGTTGCACCGATTCGTTTCCAACATAGCGCCCTAGTTCCAGGGCTGGCCTAGACACTCCGGCTGCTCGAACGTCTTTGACCAGCTCAATTAACCCGTCCCAGTTCGCGTCAGCCCAGGCCATCAAATCGCGATAGCGCTTGAATTCCCCCATGTCTTCTTCTCGCTCCTGGTCTCGCAGCTCGCCATCGCGATCTTGTACCTCACGGGAATCCCAGAAGAGCTGAGCGACTGCTCTATCGTCTGCGGTCAACAGGTCTAGTGCCGAAGATGTTCACGCGTCCGGCCGACCCGAGCCCTGGCAATCGCGGCAAGATGGCGATCGCGATCGCAGCCGCCATCGCGCACGGTGAAGCGGCACGACGGATCTTCGAGCAGCACCGCGACATCTGTCCGCCGGAGCTGGTGTTCGCTCGGTACAACTCCATCACGGCATACGAACACCTCTGCGAGCTGTTCCAGGCATTCGCGCCCGATCTGCGCGCGGAAATCGAGTCGCACGTGCGTCGCATCACGCGGAGCGACGCGGTCAGCGAAATCGACGATGGCCTCGACTCGGAGACGACACATGACTGATTCGTCGCCCGAAACCCAGCACGCCGCTTTCACGACGATTGCCACGCTGCTGCGCGCGATCGAGGAAGGCGTGTTGTTGATCTCGCCCGACGTGAGCGCCGAGCAGCGAGTCGAAATCGAAACACAGCTTGCGATCTGGCGCGAGGCGCTGCGCGAAGCGTGTCCGGTGGTGTGGACGCTGCCGGAGTTCGAACCGCGCAAGCACTAGCGAAAAGATTCTGCAGGGACGCGATTCGGCCAGGAGGCCAGAAAAGAAAAACCCGCCGTTGGCGCGGCGGGTCGGTGTCCAATCCCTAGCAGGAGAGTGACGTGTCAAATCGTATACCCGCGGCCGACGTGCCGCAACTTCCGTCCCAACAGTCGCTTGACGCGGATGCCATCCGCGTCGACCTCGAGCGCGTCAGTGACGTGCTGTTCGTCCGGCTGCGTCCGGCGAGCGTTCCTCCCGGCATCACGAACGGTCCACGCGTCGCACTGGAGCTGCGCGCGGACGGCGCGCGCGTGCTCGGCAATGCACTTCTCCGCCACGCTGACGCGCTCGAGGTGCGCCATGGCTGAGGGCGCGAACAATGCAGCGAGCGATCCGGCACTGCCGGCGGTCAATTGGGCGGTGTTCTTCGACGCGCCGGAAGCGCACCCGTTCATGACGCGCGCGCGACATGCTGGTGCGTGAGGGGCTTGGTGCCGACAAGGCACGAAACCTCGTCGGCCTGCTCGTCGCGAATATTGCGCACGAACTGCGGCCGCAGCCGCGGGCGAAGCAACAGACCACGAGCGTCGAGGTCGACATCTACGACAAAGGCGATTTGCTGCCGCGACTCATGATCGCACCGGGTACGCCGGAACAGGTGCACTACGCCATCGTCGACGTCCTCGGCGTGCTTCGAATGTTTTCGGAGCTGGTGAAGGGTGAGGATGAGCAGAGCACCGTCAACTGCGCGCATCGCACGCTTGCCGTAGCGAAGGGCATGGCCTGTTCGCTCGAGCAGGCGCTAGAGGCCGCCAGCAGGGCAGACGAGCCGCCGGAAAACTTGATCAGCGCTGTGCTGGCCGCTTCGCGCGCCGAGAAGGAGAGCGCCGATGGCGAACGACTTTGAAATAAGCGACGCGATCATGGATCTCTACCTCGAGCGTCTGCGTATGCACTCCGGCTCCGTTCCGGAAAGCACATGCGGCCAGGAATCCAAACTCGCGCCAGTGCTGTGCCTCGTCACCGCCGAGAACGCGCGCCAATTTGCGACCAAGCCAAAGAAGCGCGGCCGGCCGCCGAAGCTGAGCAAGAGCAGCAACGTCGTCATGCTGCACCCCGCAAAACCGAAGGCGCTGCCTCCTGCACCCGACGATCCGAAGTTGCGATTCCGAGTGCGAGCCCGGGCGGCGGG
>CAMLLF010000766.1 GCA_946480705.1 uncultured Lysobacteraceae bacterium
CGCCTCGGGGTGGGCGGCGGAACGCACCACGTGCAGCACGCCGTCGGCACCGATGTCGACCGGACCCAGCTCGAAGCGGCGCGCAGGGCGCAGCGACGGATCGGCGAACGGATCGTATGCCTGCGCGAGCGTCGCGCCCGCAGCGCCGGAGACGCGGACTTCCACGCCGTCGCCGCCGCCGCAGCCCGCGCTCGTGAACGCGTTCGGGACGATGCCGATCTGACCCGAGACGACGTAGCGGCCGGCGCCCGGCGTGAAGGCCAGTCGCGCGGGACTGTGCAGGAACAGCACGCGGCGTCCGTCGACCTCGACGGTATGCGCGCCGGCGGTCCGCGACTGCGGCCGGTGCGAAAACCCCGGAAATAGCGCATCGAGCACCGGCGCGGGCAGATCCGTGCGTGCGCGCTGCGGCTGCTGCGTCGCGTTCCACGCGATGCCGTCGGCGAACAGAAACTGCTGGGCATCGCTCTGCGGCACGATCCGGAAGCGCCGCACGGCCGGCAGGTCGGCGCCGGCGAACAGGCGCACGTAATCGTCGAGCGACTGCACGAGCGGCGACACGAGGAAGCCGCCGGGCGCCGCGCTGCGCACGAGCCGGAAGCGCCGCGTCGTTGCGTCGGCGAGTTCGAGTTCGATGAACTGCCTGGGTTCGCGCAGCACGGTCGCCATGGCCTTGCCGGCCGGCGAGAGTTCGGAACGCACCGCGAGTATCGACACGGTGCCGGGCGAGGCGGGCAGGTCGATCCATTCGCCCCAGCCCGCCTGCTGCCAGCCGGCGTCCGGCGGCGTCTGCGGCGGTGTCGACCCGGCATCCTTTTCCAGCAGCAGATAGGATTTTTCCACGAGTACCGGATGGTAATTCCGGTACATGGTCGTGAACGCGAGCGCGTTTTCGCTCGTCGGCAGGTTGCCGTCGATCGGCGAATACGCGAGCAGCACGAAGTCGGTCCGTTCCGGCCCGCTGTACGCGGCGGCGTTCAACTGCTGCAGGTGCGGCGTGTACGCGCCATAGCCCTGGAACACGGGTGCGGGCCGATAGGCGAGGCCGTTGAACATCACGACGCCCTGCTGCGTGCCGAGCAGATCGACGCTGCGCGCGCCGACTGCGGCGCGCGTCCGCGGCAGGTCGAGCCGGAGGCGCTCGCGGTCCAGCGCCGCGATCAGCGCCGGCCTGTGCGCGAGCGGACGCATCAGCAGGCCGAGATTGCCGGCGATGACGCGCGGACTCGCCGCGGCGAGATCGCCGCGGCGGTGGCCCATGCCCGGATTGAAGCTGCGGTCGGCGACCGGCACGGCGGCGAGGGCCAGTGCGAGACTCGCGGCGCGCAGCCGGCGCGTCGGTGCCGGCGTCAGGCCCGGCAGCAGCGGCAGCACGAGCCAGGCCGTCAGCACGAAGATCACGACATGCGTGTCGGCACGCGTGAAGCCCGCGCGCCATGCGATGAACAGCGTGAGGCCGCAGAGGACGAGGCACGCGAGCCGCGCGACATCGCGGCGCGCGCGCCAGGCGGCCCAGAGCCCGACGAGGCCGCTGCCGCCGATCACGGCCAGGCCGTAGAGATCGTAGCGCAGCGGCGGAAAGCTGCCCATCGCCGCGGAATAGCCGCGCGAAATCTCGAATACCGTCGCGATGAACGGGAGCAGGTCGCCGAACTGCTGGCCGCTGAGCGTCCACAGCGTCAGCGAGCAGGCCGGAACGAGCAGCAGCCATGCGGTCGCGTGACGCAAAAGACGCGCGCGCAGCAGCACGACGATCCCGGCGAGCCACGCTGCCACGATCAGCAGCAGCCCGCTCATCTTGATCAATAGAATTGTGGAAAGATAAACGGCGGCGACGACGGCCAGCAGCCACAGCGCGCGCCGGCGGCCGGCCTCGGCATGCGCGTGCATGCCGGCGACCGCGAACATCGGCATCGACAGCCAGACCGGATCGGCCGCGAGCACGGGGGCGGCGAGCAGGACCGCGGAAACCATGACGATGCGCTCGGGCCAGCGCTGCGCCACCCAGCCGTTCGCGAACAGAAACCCGGCTGCGGCGGCGAGCGCGATCTGGACCGCGACGAAGCTGCCGTAGTGGTTCGGGTCGCAGGCATTCAACGGCGAGAAATAGCCGAGCGGCCCGTACGTGAATGCGATGTCGCTGCCCCAGCGCAGGCCGTGCATGCTCGCCCAGCGCAGCACCATCGACCACGACGGATCGAGCTCGTCGCCGGCGACCGAGCCGCCGAAGCGCACGCTCGCGACGAGGAACAGCAGGCCGGCGAGTACGGCCGCAGCCGCATCCAGTGCGGTGATCGTGCGCGTGCGGGCCAAGGGATGCGTGTCGTCGATACTCATCCCGCGATCGTCTCAGGACAGAGCGTCGGCCGGGAAGACGTGCAGCACTCGACCGGATCTGCGACGACATCGCGCGCCGGCGGCTCCGGGCACGAGCGAGGCACCATGAGCGCGCTCGTGCTCGACTGGTCCGCCGCCGCCGCGGCAGGTCCTTCCGCGGCCGGCGGCAAGGGCGGGCAGCTCGGCGTGCTGGCCGGACTCGGTGCGCCGCGACAGTTTCCCCTG
>CAMLLF010000767.1 GCA_946480705.1 uncultured Lysobacteraceae bacterium
GACCAGACCGTGCTCAGCACGATGAGGCCGAGCAGCGCGATCGATGCCGGCAAATCCGGTGACGAGGGCACGAGGCCGTAGAGCACGGCGGCGAGCAGCACGGCGGCGGGTATCTGCACGGCGATGCGCGCGCGCGCGCTGAGCGCAGCATGGTCGTCCCACCAGCCGATCGCGGCGACGAGGATCAGCGAGGTCGCGAGCAGCAGACCCGGCAGCGGCGCGATGTCGAGCAGCGGACCGGCGCAGCCGAGCGCAGCGGCGACGATGGCGATGCCGCCGCCGCGCGCGGTCGGCACGCTGTGCGAGCGGCGCTGTCCCGGCTGATCGAGCAGCCGGCGTCGGCGCGCATAACGGATCGCGAGCGCAGTCGCCGCCGCCGCCACCAGCAGCGCCTGCACGACGCGCAGCGCAAGTGTCGTGTCCACGCGCTATTCGTTGGCGACGCCGTGGATCGGCCGCACCGAACCCCAGCTCTTGCAGCTCGGACACTGCCAGTGATGCGCCTTCGCACCGAAGCCGCAGCGGTTGCAGCGGTACATGGCCTGCCCTTCGACGAGCTTGCGCGCGAGATCCTGCAGGATCAGCAGGTTTTCGCGCGCCTCGCCGGTCGAGTTGTGCAGCGTCGCATTGATGAGCGCCATGAGGCCGCGCACCGACGGCCGCTGGCGCAGCTGGCGCGTCAGGAAATCCACGGCCACCTGCTCGCCCTGGTTGCGCACATAGAGCTTGGTCAGCGCGAGCACCGGCGAGATGCCGTGATAGCGCTCGATGATGCGGCCGAGGAATTCCTCGGCGCGCTGCATCTGCTGGCTCTTGGCGTAGGCGTCGAGCAGCAGCGGCAGGATTTCCGGCACGAAGTCGACGTCGTGCTCGGCGACCTGCTCGAACGCGGTCACGGCTTCGGCATAGCGTTCCTGGTCGGCCAGCACCTGCCCCTGCAGCATGCTCGCGCGCACATTGCGCGGCGCGCACTCGAACGCGGACTGGATGTGGGCGGCGGCGGCATCGAATTTTTTCTGCGCGCGCGCTTCGGCGGCAAGTTCGCAATGGAACTGCGCGATCAGCGCGCATTGCGATTCGCCGGTCATCTGTTCGAGCAGTCGCGCATGCGCGATCGCCTTGTCCCAGTCGCGCTCGTGCTGGTAGATCGCGATCAGGTGCTTCAACGCCGAGGGCGCATGAGCGCGCATCGCAACGAGATCGGAGAACAGCGTCTCGGCGCGATCGAGCAGGCCGGCGCGCATGTAGTCCTCGCCGAGTTCGAGCAGCGCCACGGTCTTCATCGCGTCGCTGAGGTCTTCGCGCGCGATGAGGTTCTGGTGCACGCGGATCGCGCGGTCGACTTCGCCGCGGCGGCGGAACAGGTTGCCGAGCGCAAAGTGGGTCTCGACCGTGTCGCGGTTGATCTCGGCGAGCTTGACGAAGACTTCGATCGCCTTGTCCTGCTGTTCGTTGAGCAGGTAGTTCAGACCGCGGAAATAGGTGCTGGACAGCGCGCTGACGCGCTCGCCCGAGGTGCGCGCGCTGGAGCGCCGCGCGATCCACCAGCCGGAGAAGGCGGCGACCGGCAGCAGCAGGAACAACAGATAGAGCGGATTCATGCCGTCGCTGTCATTCCTGCGTTCGCGACAGCGCCGGCGGCTCGTCGCGCCGCGCGAGTTCGCGGCGCTGGCGCGAAAGACGCCGGCGCAACGGCATCACGACCGCGAGCCAGAGCACGAGTCCGCCGACGAGCCAGCCCGCCAGCAGCGCGGCGAGCAGCGCCGCGGCCTTCGGCAGATTCGCGTGAAAGAAATAAAAGTCGAGCACCACGCTGTCGCCGTTGAGTGCGCCGAACACGGCACCGACGGCGGCGAACAACAGTGCGGCAACTATCCAGAGGATACGCATGGGACATCCGGTTCAGGGCGCCGCGGTGCCGCAGGGCCGGCAGCAGGACGATGATTCGGTAGTTTAGCGAACGAAGGCGGCCGCTTACGCAAGGTTTCGATGCGACCCGTGCAGACCGGGCGCCCTCGCCGGCAGGTGCGGCGGTACCGCGCGGGCTGCAAGGATTTTCGCGTCAGCGGATCGGGTCCTCGGACTGGTTCACGCGCTCGCGCAGTTCCTTGCCCGGCTTGAAATGCGGTACGTGCTTGCCGGGCAGCGCGACGGCTGCGCCGGTCTTGGGATTGCGCCCCATGCGCGGCGGGCGGAAATGCAGGGAAAAGCTGCCGAAACCGCGTATTTCGATGCGCTCGCCGCCCGACAGGGCCTGGCTCATCTGCTCGAGGAGATTCTTTACCGCCAGCTCGACGTCGTTGAACGCAAGATGCTTCTGCCGGTCGGCCAGGGCCTCGATCAGCTCGGACTTGGTCATGGTGGGTTCGGCTCCGCCGGGTAGAGTTCCGTTACGGAACGCGAGCTTAGCGCATTCCGCGAATCCATTCACGCATTACTGCCCTGCAAAAAGAATGGCGGCCCTGAGGCCGCCATTCTCGTCACACAGACAGCGGAAACGACCTACTTCTTGAGCTGTTCCTTGAGCAGCGCGCCAAGCTTGGCGGTGCCCAGCGTGC
>CAMLLF010000768.1 GCA_946480705.1 uncultured Lysobacteraceae bacterium
CTGGTGCTCAAGCTCGCGCTCGACCGGGTGGCGGATTTCTACCGGATCGGGTGAAGAAGTTCGCTGCTCAGGACAGTGTCAGAGTCGTCAGCAGTGTGTAAACTTGGCCCTTCAAAGCGGGGGAGGCTGCTCATGCATCGTCGGCAATTCCTGGCAGGCAGCGCAAGCGCCACGGCCGTCGCGTTCGCAACGGCGCCGGTAGCCGGCCAGAACGTGGGCGCCGGCATCGCCGCGCGCGTGCGCGAAACATTTCGCTCCGCCGCGGCGATCGGCGCCGTGATCATGCTGGCGCTGACGCTGCTGTGCCAGTGGGCGCCCGAAGCGCTCGTGCGGCCGTTCACGCACGAGGCCGACGTAATCGCCTACGCGGTGGAATTCCTGACCGTGATCTCATGGAACTTCATTGCGTCGGGGCTCATTTTCAGCGCATCGGGCATGTTCCAGGCGCTCGGCAACACGATTCCCGCATTCGTTTCGAGCGCGACACGAATCGTCACTTTCGTCATTCCGGCAATCTGGATGTCGCAGCAGTCCTGGTTCGAGCTGCGCCACCTGTGGTGGCTGTCGGTCGCGACGCTCGCGCTGCAGGCCGTGATCAGCTTCGTGCTGCTGCGGCGCGAGTTCGACCGGCGCCTGCCGCTGCTGCAGCCGCGCACGGCGGCCGCGAACGCCGACGCATGAGCGATCCGCTGCGCATCGGCGCACGCGCCGTTGCGCGCCTTGCGCGTTGCGCCGCGGCAACCGCCGCGGCGCGACGCGGCGACGTATCGTGCGCGCACCTTCGCGCCGGAGCCTCGTCATGTCGTTCGTACTCGAATCACGTCCGCGCCGGCCGCTGCTCGCCTGCGTGCTCGCCGGGTTCATCGCCGGCAGCCTCGACCTGCTCTACGTGTTCGTGTTCCACGGCGTGCGCGGCGTCAACCCCGGACGCATCCTGCAATACATCGCGAGCGGCCTGCAGGGTCCTGCGGCATTCCAGGGCGGCGCCGCGAGCGCCGCGCTCGGCGCCGCCGCGCACTATTTCATCCTGATCGTCGCGGCAGGGATGTACCTCGCTGCGAGCCGGCGCTGGCAGTGGCTCGTGCGCGAAGCCGCGATGGCCGGCGTGCTGTTCGGCACGGCCATCTACGTGGTCATGCGCTTCGTCGTCGTGCCGCTGTCGGCCGTGACCGTCGGCACGAGCACGACGCTGGCCCAGGTCACGAACTTCCTGATGCACCTGTTCGTGATCGGACCGGCCATCGCGCTTGCGCTGCGACACTGGGCCTGGCGTCGCGCAGCGGAGCGCCTGCAGTAAAGCCGCAGAGCTGACGCAGCTTTACTTTGTCTCGTTGTTGCTTTTTGCTTCAGAGCGAATCGAGGAACGCGATCAGCGCCGCACGGCTCGTCGCCGGCAAGGTACGGAACGCTTCACGGCTGGCCGACGCTTCGCCGCCGTGCCACAGGATGGCTTCGGGCAGGTCGCGCGCGCGGCCGTCGTGCAGCAGCCGGCCGTGACCGTTGACGGCGTCGCGCAATCCGAGCCCCCATAGCGGCGGCGTACGCCATTCGCGATTGAGCGTGCCCGAGGCGAGCAGACGATCGGCGAGCCCGTCGCCGAGATCGTGCAGCAGCAGGTCGGTATACGCGCGGATGGTCTGTCCGCGCAGTTCCGCGAGCGGATGCCGATAGCCGGTCTGCAGCGTCGGCGCGTGACAGCCGCCGCAGCCGAGCTGATGGAAAACGGCTTCGCCCGCGACGACCTGCGGCAGCTCCACGGTATCGGGACGGCGCGCCGGCGCACCGGTCATCTGTACGTATATCGTGATCAGCGCGAGATCGGCATCGGTCAGCGTGCCGGCGTTCTGCGCCTGCTGGGTGCAGGCAGTCTGCGACGGCGTGCAGTCGAGCGTGGGCCGCAGCGAGGATTTCACGCCGATCTCGGCGCGCAGCGCCGCGGCCGTGAACTGACGCAGGCTGGCCTTGTCGGCCTTCCAGCCGAAGCGCCCGATCTGCGGCAGGCCGCCGGTCGGCACGAGCGCGACGCGGCCCGAGATGCCGTCGCCATCCGCGTCGTTCGGATCGTGCCGCTGCAGCAGCGTCTCTTCGTCGACTGCTTCGAGCAGCCCGAGCCCGGCGACCGTCTGCGGCATGCGCGCGGAGTGGAACACGATCGCGCGGCCAGGTGGATCCTGTGCCTGGAACGCCGATGCGAAGATGCGATCGTCGCTGTCGACGAATTCATAACCCGGTCGCTGCAGCACGAACGGCTGGCCGTCGCCGTAGCTGCCGGGTTCGTCCGCGAACGTCACGCGCGCAATCGGCTCGACGGGTATCGATACCGCGAGCGAACGCGGCTGCAAGGTATCGCCGAACAGCGCATGCGGCAGCGGCAGTCCGTTCGCGTCGGCAACGCCCGAGGACACTTTCACCGCGAGCGTCTGCAGCGGCTGCCCGTTCGCCGGTGCGCTGCCGCGGCCATTGTGCACGTGGCACGCGATGCACGATTCCTGCACGGTGAGGCCGCCGGCCAGTCCGGTCACGCCCGTGTGCGCCGGATTGCCCGGTTCGAAATGC
>CAMLLF010000769.1 GCA_946480705.1 uncultured Lysobacteraceae bacterium
AGCCTTCATAGACGAGCTCGACCCAGCGGCGCGCAACTTCCGGCTTGAAGCGGTTCTGATGACGCGACAGCACGGCTTCCTCCAGCGCACGATGTGCGGAAAGCAATGCGATCAGACCCGGCGCTTCGAAGATGATGCGTCCCTTGAGGCCGATCGTCGTGTCGCCCGTATAGATGCCGCGACCGACGCCGTAAGGCGCCAGCGCGGCGTTGAGCCGGGCCAGGATGGCGTGTCCCGCCATGCGCTCGCCGTCGAGCGCCACCGCCTCGCCCTGCTCGAAACCGATGCGCACCTGCAGCGGTTGCGCCGGCCATTCCGCACGCGGCGCGCACCAGCCGCGCGCGCCTTCGCCCGGCGCTTCCCAGCGGTCGATCTCGCCGCCGGACATGGTCACGCCGAGCAGATTCTCGTTGATCGTGTAGCGCTTCTGTTTCGCGCGCACGCCGAAGCCGCGTTCTTCGAGATAGCGCTGCTCGTACGCGCGGACCTCCTTGTGCTCGCGCTGGATTTCGCGGATCGGCGCGAGAATTTCGTAGTCGCCGAGCGCCTTGACCGCGAGATCGAAGCGCACCTGATCGTTGCCCATGCCGGTGCAGCCGTGCGCGATGCGGCGCGTGCCGATCTCGACGCAGCGGCGCAGCGCCGCTTCGACGATGAGATAGCGATCGGACACGAGCAGCGGATACTGGCCTTGATAGCCCTCGCCGGCCTGGACGAACGGCTTGACGAAACCCGACCAGATCGCCGGGCCGCCGTCGACGGTGACATGGCTCGCCGCGCCGAGTTCGGCGGCGCGCGCTTCGATGAACGCGCGCTCTTCCGCATCGACACCGCCGGTGTCGGCGAACACCGTATGCACGGCGTAGCCGCGCTCCTGCAGATAGGGAATGCAGAAACTCGTATCGAGACCGCCGGAAAAAGCGAGCACGACGTCCTTGGCAGCGGCGCTGTTCGTATCGGACATGGGTATTTATCCAGAATAGAAATAAAGGAAACGATCAGCGCTGCGACAGCAGCGCGGCCATGATGGCCTTCTGTACGTGCAGGCGGTTCTCGGCTTCGTCGACTGCGATGCAGGCCGGCGAGTCCATCACGGCGTCGGTCGCCTTGACGTTGCGCCGCAGCGGCAGGCAGTGGCTGAACACGCCGTTGTTGGTCAGCGCCATCTTCGCTTCGTCGACGATGAAGTGGCGGTGCGCCTCGCGGATCGGCTTTTCCTGCTCCCAGCGGCCGAAGAACGGCAGCGCGCCCCAGCTCTTGGCATAGACCACGTCGGCGCCGCGATAGCTGGCTTCGATGTCATGGCTGATCTGCAGCGAACCGCCGCTCTCGGCAGCGTTCTTCTGCGCCAGTTCCATGTAGCGCGCGTCGAGCGCGTAGTCGGACGTCGGACACAGCAGGGTTACGTCCATGCCGAAGCGCGTCGCGATCAGCAGCGCCGAATTGGCGACGGCCGTGTTCAGCGGCTTGGGGTGGTAGGTCCAGGTCAGCACGTACTTCTTGCGATCCAGCGAACCGAAGTGCTGCTGCAGCGCGAGGATGTGCGCGAGTTCCTGGCAGGGATGCGTGATCGTCTCGAGATTGATCACCGGCACCGTCGAGTACTGGGCGAACGCCTTCAGCACGCGGTCCTCCCGATCGATTTCCCAGTGCTGGAATTTCGGGAACGCGCGGACGCCGATCATGTCGACGTAGCGCGACAGCACGCGCGCGACTTCGGCGATGTGCTCCTCGGTATCGCCTTCCATGATCGCGCCAGGCTCGAACTCGATCGGCCAGGCGGCCTTGCCCGGCTCCAGCACGACGGCGTGACCGCCGAGCTGGAACGCACCAAGTTCGAAACTCGTGCGCGTGCGCATCGACGGATTGAAGAACAGCAGCGCGATGGACTTGCCGGCCATCTGCTGACCGAGCCGGCTTGCCTTGAAGCGGGCGGCCTGTTCGAGCAGCGCGTCGAGTTCGGCGCGGGACCAGTCGTTCGTGTTCAGGAAATGGCGCAGAGTCATCGAAATCCTCGGAAGTGGCGGGTTGCCTGGCTACCGGGTTCGATGTTCGAACAAGAAAAAACCCGGTTCAGGGACCGGGTTTTTCGTCGAAACACATGAAAGCTGTGCGACAACCTACCCGGCGGTGATCGGCGGGAACGGTCGGCGCGCGCGCGACGTCATGCCAGCTGCCATGCGGGCGCTGGTCAGGATGTCGGCGTCGGAATAGTTCGGGGACATGGAAGGTCCGAAAAAGGCCGGGCGATCATGCACGGAAGCGTTGCGCGGCGCAACAACATAAGCGGGAATGGCGAGACGGGAATCGAAAAACGTCCATCGTGTCCAACGCTGCGTAAAGCCACGTCAGGCTCTTATGACTCGCGATTCTCCATTCCCGATCCTACGCCACGGGTTCAGTCTGCGGGCGTCACGGACACGCGAACGCGGATGCGCTCGCCCGGATCGTAGGTCAGCCGCGACATGTAGGTTTCGCCGCGATAGCGGTACTCGACGTCGTAGCCGTTGATTCGGCGCTCTTCGTAGCCGCCGTCGACTTCGC
>CAMLLF010000770.1 GCA_946480705.1 uncultured Lysobacteraceae bacterium
CCGGCACCGCGTCGAACGTGCGCCCCTCGACGGTGTGCGTGACGTAGCCCTTCGCCTCGAGGCGTCGCAGCACCGTGCGCACGGTCGAGTCCTTGAGCTCGCGCGCGAGCCAGTACGGAATGTCCGGATCGAGCAGCGTCGCGACCGACTGCGGAACGAACAGGCGCAACTGGCGTCCGCGCTTGAGCTGCTCCTCGCGCACGCTGAGCGAGCGTTCGAGCAGCCAGCGGTCGAGCGTCGTGAGCTGGTTGCATTCCGCCGCGACCGGCGCGAGGTCGGCGTAGGCCACGGCGACGCCGGCCTGCGTGGTGTAGCGGCCGTTCGTGTCGAGGAAGACGCGGATCATCGGCCGGCGCGCCGATCGGAGCGACGATCAGCGCGACGTGGAGCGCCGCCGTTCCCGAGGACGAGCTGCAGCGGCACTTCGACGCCACGATCGCCGGCCTGCGTGGTGCTCTTGACCTTGAAGCTCAGCTCGAACTGACCGCTGAGCTTGCCCGTCAGCGGAACGATCGGCTGGAAATCGAACTGCGTCTGGTCCGGGGTCAGCGGCCGGCTCAGCACGGCGCGCACGGCGAGCAGCGGATCGGACGGCAGCAGCGCGGCTTCCTTGGCCTCGAACCAGAGCACGCGGTTGCCGCCGAGATGCGCGGCCGCGATCTGCGCGGCTTCCGCGTTCGTGACGACCTCGTCGACGTTCGCATGCTCGCCGCCGAGCAGCGCCATGCCGATGCTTGCGGTCAGCGGATGGCTCTGGCTCTGATAGATGAACGGCTGGCCGGCCAGCGCAAAGCGCAGGCGTTCGGCGATACCGGTGATGTCGCTGCGCGAGCGCCGGTGCAGCAGCACCAGATAATGGAAGTCGCTGTATTGCGCCGGCAGATCGAGTTCGTCGAGCTGGCTGCGCAGCAGATTGCCGACGTGCGCATCGATCGCGGCGAGGCCGGTAATGCCGATGCGTTCGCGCAGTTCGCCCGCGCGGTCGAGCGCGATCGTCAGCAGCGCCGCGGAACGGTCGCCGAGCGCCGTGCCGAGCTTCTCGATGAGCACGTTGCGCGAATACAGACCGGTGCGCGCGTCGCGGCCGTCCGGATTGCCGATGATCTCGCGCAGCCAGTGCGCGCGGCGCACGCGCGACGTTACCGCGCTGAGCAGGTGCCGCGTCTTGAGCGGCTTGACGAGGAATTCGTCGCCGCCGGCGGCGATCGCGTCGAAGCGCAGATTCACCGCCGACGCATCGGCGGCAAGAATGATCGGCATCGCCGCGTACTCGGGCTGTTGCCGGATCATCTGCGTGAGTTCGATGCCGCCGACGTCCGGCAGATTGCAGTCGAGCACGACGACGTCGGGACGGAATTCGGCGAGCGCGCCCAGCGTGCCCTGGCCGTTGCCGACGATGCGCGCAGTCATGCCGCGTTCGGCGAGCGCGCGCGCGGCGTCGATCGCGTTGTGCCGGTCCGGCGCGACGAGCAGCACGCGCCAGGCCGGCGCGTCGGTATGCGCGAGCAGTTCGTCGAGCTTGGCGAGCACGCGCAGGCTGTCGACCGGCGCCTGGAAGAATCCGGCTGCGCCGGCGCGCATCGCGAGCAGGCGGTGACCGAGGTCCGCGTCGGGCGAGACGACGATGAGGCTCGGCAGCGCTTCGCCTTCGGCCGCGAGCTTGTCGTAGATCGCGCGCACGCGGCCATACAGGCGCAGCTTGCGCGCGTCGAGAATCAGCGCACCGGGAATCGCATTTTCGAGGAAGCCGAGCAGGTCTTCGGAACGCTCGGTCGCGCGCGTGTCGAAACCGCGCTCGCGCAGCGCGCTGAGGAGGCCCGGCGCGACGCTGTCGTCGATGCCGTGCAGCGCGATCGTGCGCGGCAGGCGCACGACGCCGTCGGTCGGCGACGTCGCGACCAGCGGCCGCAGCGACGCCGGCTCGGGCGCGTCGTCGGGCGGCAGCGCCGCGGCGAGATCGGCCGCCTCGGCGGCGCGGGCCGCATTCGACGCGGACGCCGGCACGGGTTCCCGCGCCGGGGGCGGCGCCGCGGCCGGTGCGGCAGCGGCCGGCGATGCGGGGACCTGCCGTGCGAGCGGAATCAGCGGCGTCGGCGCGGCAGGCGGCGACGCCTGGCTCGTCTTCACGACCGGAATTTCGGCGCTGACCCGCGCGCTCGGCAACGTATGCACGGCGGCCTTGGTCGTCGCGGACAGATCTGTCAGATCGGCGCCGAGCGCCTCGACCATGTTCGCGAGACGCTCCAGGTCGCGCGCATTCGGCACGAGGGCGTCGTCGATGAACGAGCAGAGATACGCCGCGAGTTCGAGCGCATCGCTGTTGAGCTTGTCGAGACCCAGACGCTCGCTCGTGTCGGCGACCTGATCGAGTTCGTCGCCGAGCTGGCGCGCGGCGTTGCGGTCCCAGCCGCCCTGCGCGAGCGGCTGCCAGCGGCGCACGAGTGCGAGACAGCGTTCGCGCAGTTGGTCGCGCGCGGCAGCGTCGGTGCGCCGACTGCCCTGGTTGCTCATCGATGCCCCCCCCCCCCCCC
>CAMLLF010000771.1 GCA_946480705.1 uncultured Lysobacteraceae bacterium
CGCGGCCGAGATCTCGCGATGCCAGACCGAGCCCGGCGGAAAGCGCGGCGGCGGCGCGGCCATGGCTGCGGCCGAAGCGATCGTGGCGGCGAGCAGGCCACCGGTGAGCTGAGGTTTCATGGGATGTTCCTTGCGGACCCGGAGAGGAGATTACTGCGCGCGCCGCGGGCCATCAGAGACGATGCGCCCGGAATGCCGATACAGAACGTGTGCGGGCGGTTCACGGTGACACCGCCTGGAAGCCGTTGCCGAAGATGCGGTCGCCGGGCAGCCCCACGCCGTGCAGCGGCAGCGGAGCGGGCGGGTCGGACGAATCCGATGCGACGCCGAGCCGGCCGCTGCGATAGCCGTGGCCGGTCGGCGCGAAGCGGACCGGTTGCGTACAGCTTGCGCCGACCGCGAGCGTCGTGCCGCAGGTGCCTGCGGCCAGGGTGAATTCCGGCGCGCCGTCGAGGCCGAACGCGATGCCGGACAGCGTCGCGGTGCCGCGATTGGTCAGCGTGACGTCCAGTGCCGGCGCCGTGCCGATCGCCTGGTTGCCGAAATCCAGTTGTGAACTGTCGAGCACGGCAAGCCCACGCAGCGGCGGCGTGATGCCGGCCTCGATGCGCAGCACGCCGCCGGCGTCGGCCTGCCACGGCCCGCCGGGCTGCAGCGTCAGCAGCTGGAAGTCGGCGCCCGTGCTGCGCACGAGCTGGAAGGCCGCGAACGGCTGCAGCCCGGTGACGAGGTGCTGCGTGACCGCGAGCGGCAGGCGCAGCGCGAAGCACGCGCGGAACGGCGCGACGTCGCGTGCGAACCACAGGCTGGTCGTGCCGGCGATCGCGCCGTCGAATGCGCCGGCCGGCGTCGCGCAGCCGCCTGTGGCTTCGGAGGCGACGGCAGCGGCGGCATCCGGCGCGGTCGTCCCCGTGGTCCCCTGCAGCACGTGCAGGAAGCGCGTCTGCAGCGGCGCGCCGTCGGCTTCCACGCGCAGACGCGTCGCGAATTTCTGCGTGCCGCCCGCGATGGTGCGTTCCTGGACGAAGCTGTCTTCGTCGCCGAGCGCCCAGCCGTTGACGTCGGGCGACATGATCGGATCGTCGGTCACGATGGACAGCGTGCGTGCGGCAGGCAGCAGGCTCGCCACATGCAGGCGCTGGCCGCCCGGCGTCGCCGAGACGACGCGGTTGCCGGCGAGCTGCGGCACGGCG
Organism: uncultured Lysobacteraceae bacterium; assembly: GCA_946480705.1. The sequence continues at coordinate 1,194 of CAMLLF010000771.1, forward strand.
GGCAGCTGGTCCGGCAGATTGAGCCAGAAGCGCTTCGCGCGCTGCGCCGTGGCCGACTGCACGCGGTCGTAGACGGCGATGTGATCGGGCTTGAGCCAGAGCACGGCGCGGCTGACGTGCTGCACGTCGAGCGCGCGCTGCGCGGCCGGCGTCGAGTCGCCGGGCTCGTAGTACGCGTTGTACAGGTTTGTAGAATCGCCGGCGACGAAGCTGTAGCGCGGCGTCTCGCTGCGCGCGAGCACCTGCGGATCGGCCGCGCTTCGCGCCTGCGGCATCTGCGCGCCGCGGCGCAGGCGATTGCCGAGATAGCCGTTCGGATCGACCGACACGCCGAGCACGTTCTGCACGGTCACGCCGTTCTTGTAGTCGGTTGCGCCGCCGTCGTTGCCGTAGCCGATCGTGGCCTTGGTCAGCCACTCGCCGTTGCGGTAGAACTCGAACAGATTGCCGTCGCCGTGCTGATGGTCGACCGCGTTGTAGCTCAGCCGATAGGTAAGCCAGCGCGCATCGGCGCCCCAGTCCGTGCGCGAGAGCAGGCGGCCCATGCCGTCGGACCAGAACGACAGCGCGAGCGACGGCCGCGGGTCGGGCGCCGTCGCCGCGCTGCCCGGCGCGGCCGGATCGAACAGCAGGAAATACAGGAGGCTCGACAGCACGTCGCCGCTGCTGCCGCTGGCGCGCGTGCGCGAGACGAAGCCCGCGGCGCCGTTCGGCGGCAGGTGACGCTGCACCCAGCGGATCAGATCGGCCGTCGCCGTGTCGCCGACGCGCATCGCGTGCAGGCCGACCGGGCCGAGGATGTCGATCGGATCGTTCTGGTAGTACTGCTCGCCGTCGCCGTACCAGGCGGGCTTGTAGACCGTGCCGAACGCGCTGGGCGCCGTGCGCGGGCTCTGCGAATGCACGAGGCCATGGGCGATCGCGCGGTAGAACGGATTCGTCGCGAGACCGGCGACCTGCGCGCCCCATTCGCCCTGGCCGGCGAGATCGGCATAGCCCGCGGTTTCCAGGCCGTAGAGAAACTGCGCCGGAATGCCGATCGAGGTCGGCGCGTATTCCATGCCTTCCTGCGGCAGCCCGCCGCGGCTGTCGTGGCGCAGCAGATAGTCCTGCACGAACAGCCATCCCTGCAGCACGTCGCGACGCAGGCCGCGCAGCGCGCCGGGTGCTGCGTCGAGCGGAACCACGACGGCCTGGCCGTTCGCGTTGAGGCGCAGATAGCTCGTCGGCGTCTGCGCATCGGGCACGTCGTCGGCGGCGTCGATCGCGATCGCGCGCAGACCGATGTTGCGCATGTGCCCCGCAAAATAGTTGTTGCCCGCAAAGCG
>CAMLLF010000772.1 GCA_946480705.1 uncultured Lysobacteraceae bacterium
GTGAAGCTGTCGCTGCCGTTGAAGTTCGCATTCGGCGTGTAGAGCACCGTGGCCGAGGTCGGACCGGTCGGAGTCAGGTTGCTCGTGGTACCCGACGCCGGCGGCGTCGCGATGCTGAAGGTGATGGTCGCGCCTTCGGGATCGGTGCCGGTCAAGGTGACTGTGGCGGGCTGGTCTTCCAGCATCGTGGCCGCGGCCGGATTGACCGTCGGCGGATTGTTTTCGAGATCGCGCACGTCGATGCGCAGGAACGCGCGGCCGGCTTCGACCGCGCCGAAGAATGCCGTGATGTCGATCGCGCTCTCGCCGCTGGTCGCGTCGCCCGGCGGGTCGGTCGCGAGCGGGGAGACCCCGGCCCAGTCGTTGACCTGGCCATCGACGACGAAATTGGCTGCGACGACCATGCCGGTCGCGACGAAGAACAGGGACAACGTGCGCCAGATCGCCGTGCGACGTGCGCGGCGTGCGCCGAAGAAGGCGACGAGGCCGACCAGGATCAGGAGGACCGGGAAGGTCAGGAACGGAATCGGCAGGGCCGGCAGGCCGAGAATGATCGCGCCGCCGCCGGCGGTGGTGACCACTTCGTCGGTACCCGCGGCGCTCTGCGCGACGACGGCGAGCCGCAGACCCGCGCTGTTGTTGCGCTGCAGGCTCGCGATCGTATCGGCGAGCTCGATGACGTCGGCACCGCCGACGCCGTTGTTCAGGCCGACCGGATAGCCGCCGCCGATGGTCGTGGTTCCGCCGAAGCTTGCGCCGGCGCAGGTCGACCGGGTGACCGTCGTGACCTGCGGCGAACTCCCGCCGCTGACGCTGACGTCGAGCCGGGTGTCCGCACCGGTCATCTGCGGCACGGTACAGCCAGTGCCCGCGTTCAGATCGCCGTCGACATAGACCGAGTACGTATAGGTCTGCGCGCTGACTGTGCTCGCGCACATCCCCAACACCACTGCGACGGCCGCCAGAGCGGCTTTCCGGATACGCATGGAACCATCCCCTTAGTGCTCGATACACCGGCGATGCACTGCCGGAATGCGCTTCCATTACGGTACCGATGGGTCATGCGCTGCCGGTTGCGAGCTCCCCTCGCCTCCGGCTTCCCCCTCGATCGGCCGCAACGTCGACCTGCCTCGCCGTATGCTAAACCAACGCCGTTAACAATTGTCTCGCCCGTGCGCTGTTCCGCAGAACCTGTATGGCGACTCCGCCGCGCACGACGGCGAATCGGCCGACATGCGCTAGGCAAAAACCCCTGCCCACGGCTAGGCTTTCGCGTCTTTCGTCCGCCGGAACCCGTGCCATGGCCATGCAGTACCCCGAATTCATCTGGCAGAACGGTCGCATCAAGCCCTGGGCCGAGGCGACCGCCCACGTCATGTCGCATGCGCTGCACTACGGTTCGTCCGTGTTCGAGGGCATCCGCTGCTACGACACGCCGTCCGGACCGCAGATCTTCCGCCTTACCGACCACAACAAGCGTCTGTTCCAGTCGGCCAAGATCTACGACATGGAAATTCCCTATTCCCTCGCAGACATCAACGCTGCCTGCCGCGAAGTAATCAAGGCCAACAATTTGCGTAAAGCGTATTTGCGGCCTCTCGCCTATCGCGGGCTCGGCGGCTTCGGCCTTTCGGCCGAAACCCCGACCGACGTCGTCGTCGCGACCTGGGAAATGGGTCCCTACCTGGGCCCGGACGTGCTCGAACGCGGCATCGACGCCTGCGTGTCGAGCTGGCAGCGCTTCGCGCCGAACACGATTCCGGCCGGCGCGAAAGCCGGCGGCAACTATCTGTCGGGACAGCTGATCGCGCGCGAGGCGCGCCGCCTCGGCTTCGGCGAAGGCATCGCGCTCGATTCGAACGGCCTCATCTCCGAGGGCGCCGGCGAGAACCTGTTCCTCGTGTTCGACGGCGCGCTGCACACCACGCCGGTCGCGAGCGCCATCCTCAACGGCATCACACGCCATAGCATCATGACGCTGGCCCGCGACAACGGCATCACCGTGATCGAACGCGACCTGCCGCGCGAGTACCTGTATCTGTGCGACGAACTGTTCATGGTCGGCACGGCGGCCGAAGTCACGCCGATCCGCACCGTGGACGGCAAGCCGGTCGGAAGCGGCAGGCCCGGGCCGGTCACGGCACGCATCCAGGAACTGTTCTTCGGCCTGTTCCAGGGCAGGACCCCGGACAAATACGGCTGGCTCGAACCGCTGGACGCCTGATCCGGCGCGCCGCTGCGGCGCGGCTCAGCCGCGCCGCAGCCGGAAATCGAGCGTCGCGGCCGTACCGCCCTGCGGCCGCGGTCGCAACGACACTTTCCAGTCGTACAGTTCGCAGAGCCGGAGCACGATCGCGAGACCGAGGCCGGCCCCCTTGCCGGTCGCACCTTCGCCGCGATAGCCGCGCTCGAACAGTCGCTCGGCGTCTTCAAGCTTGATGCCCGGGCCGGAATCCTCGACGACGACCTTGCCGTCGCCAATGCGTACGCGCACTTCGCCTTCGGGTGTGTACTTGAA
>CAMLLF010000773.1 GCA_946480705.1 uncultured Lysobacteraceae bacterium
CGCCGCGACGTCGTCGTGATCGAGACAGCCGGCGATGCGGCCGCCCACTTCGTAGAGCAGATCGTCGCCGACGAGATGCCCGACCGAATCGTTGATGACCTTGAAGCGGTCGAGATCGAGGAACAGGACTGCGAACGGGCGACGCGGATCGCGCCGGTACCGGTCGAGCGCGAGTTCCAGCCGCTCGAGAAACAAAGTGCGGTTCGGCAGTCCGGTCAGCGAGTCGTGCAGCGTTTCGTGCTTGAGCTGGCGCTCGATGCTTTCGCGGTACGCGATCTGCTCGCGCAGGTCGCGGTTCGCCGCGGCCAGCTCGCCGGTGCGCTCGGCCACGCGCTGTTCGAGTTCGGCATAGGCCGACTTCAGCGATTCCGCATTGCGCTTGCGCTCGAGCGCGTTGGCGATGTGGTACGAAACGAAGGTCAGCAGTTCCTGGTCGCGTGGCGTATAGCCGTAGTCTTCGGAATAGCTCTGGACAGCGAGCACGCCGACGGCGCGGTCGGCGCAGATCAGCGGCACGCCGAGCCAGCAGGTCGATTGCGTGCCGATGCTCGCGACATCGCCGATCGCATGCAGCCGCTCGATGCCTTGACGGTCGACGAGCAGGGCCGTGCCGTGATTGAGCACGTACTCCGTCAGACCGCGCCCGGGCCGGCGCGTGCGCCGCTCATGGTCGAACTCGTCGACCGAATACGGAAAGCGCAGCTCGTTGCGGTCGTCGGACGCCAGCGCAATGTAGAAATTGCGCGCATTCAGCAGGCCGCCGATGACACGGTGCAGCGCTGCGTAGAACTCATCGAGACTGTCGGTCGTGTTCGCGAGTTCGGCGATGCGGAACAGCGCCGCCTGCAGGCGCTCGCCGCGCTGGCGTTCGAGCACCTGCTGCTGGAGCACGCGATTGGCCTCGCGCAGCGCATCGGTGCGCTCGGCCACGCGCTGCTCGAGTTCCTCGTGTGCGCGGCGGCGCTCGAGCGCGGTCAGGATGTGCTGCGCGACGTAGGTCAGCAGCGCCTGGTCCTGCTCGGTCAGGCGCTCGCTCTCGCGATAGCTCTGTACGACGATGCCGCCGACGACCTGATTGCCGCGCAGCAGCGGAACACCGAGCCAGTCGACGCATTCAGGACCCACTTCCTCGATGTGGCCCTCGACCTGCGCCCGCAGCGCGTCGGGCGGCCCGCGCAGCGCCTTGCCGCCGGTCAGCAGGTGCCACGTCATGCTGCCGTAGAGTTCGTGCAGCGCGAACTCGCGCGACGCGTCGGGAACGTCGGTGTCGGCGACATCGACGAAATACGGGAAGCGCACCGTATGCCGCGACGGCTCGTACAGCACGATGTAGAAATTCTCCGCGTACATCAGGCTGCCGACGATGCGATGCAGCGTCGCCATGACCTCGGGCATTTCGCGGTCGGTGTTGGCCTGGTCGGCAATCGCGAACAGGGCGCGCTGCAGACGTTCGGCGCGCTCCAGACGTTCGACAGCCTGCTGCAGGCTGTCGGCCGCGCGCACGCTGACGAGCTTCGCGTCGAGCATGAGCACCGCGCGCGACCAGTTTTCCTGCCAGTCGGCGCTCGACCACGATTCGTCGACGCGATGCGCCAGATGCCGCGACATGAGGACGGCCGCGGCGGCGCTGTCGACGAGACGGAACTCGCCGGTACCGAGCAGCGCCGAACACAGTGCGACGCCGGCGTGCCCGACATCGTCCCAGCCCACCGCGCGCAACAGTCCCTGGACCGCCGCATCGATCGCGTCGTTGTCCAGGCGCAGGCGCATGTGGATTGAGGCTTGGGAGCTGGGCATTGCGCGAAGCGACCTCAAGGAACGGCCGGGCTGGGGCAGCCGCAGTGTAGCCATATTGCCGGGATGCGCGGAATTGATCCGGATTGGTGACGCAGGGCAAGCATTTCCCGTTACTTTTTTGTAAACTCGGCGCGTAAATCTGTGTGGGCATGCGGAACTTTGTCGTTCCGGATCAGTCCGACAGCCACTCCAGACCACCTCACGAATGCGCAAACTACTGGCCATCGCTGCGTTGACTGTGCTGCTGCCGCTGACGGCATCGGCTCAGTATCTCGTGGCGGAAACCGATGAGGCCGGTCAGAAGGCAATGCTCGACCGGCTCCTGGCCAGCGGCCCGAACGCCGGCAGCACGCACCTTGTACCCATGTGGAGTACGCCCGACGGGCGCCTGCTTGTCGCGGTTGCGCAGAATGCACCGCCTTCCCCGATCGCACCGGCGGCACCGCAGGTCGGCGGAGCGCTCGACTGGCGCCTGATCGACGCGACTTCGCTGCTCGACGGACGTGTGGGCGTGCGGCTCGGCGAACAGAGCACGCTGCATGGCGGCATGACGCTCGCTCCACTCGCGCTGGCCCAACCGAACGCCTCGTTCGACTGTGCCGCCGGCGGCAGCTACCTCAGCGTCGCGAATCCGGACTGCAGTCGTCAGCGCGCGCTCGGCACCGGCGGCAACTGGTATGGCGGAGATCGGAAGAGCGTCGTGTAGGGAAGA
>CAMLLF010000774.1 GCA_946480705.1 uncultured Lysobacteraceae bacterium
CGGTCTCGTTGGCCCGACACGATGATCGGTCGCGAGAACGTTCTGGCAAGCGAGGTACGACAGCGCGACGAGAAGGCGGCGCATGAGGCAGCTCCGGAAATGGCGAGGGCTGGATGTCGGTGTGAACGATTGCCGGTGTGGCGCATCGATCACGTCGTGTGTCAGGAGTGTTGCGGCTTTCGCTGCGCGCTGCCATCTGTCGTCGGGAAGGGACCTGAATGCGGGTCGGCCGATGCGTTCACGGAATCCACGCGGCGACATGCGTCACCGACTTGGCCGGGCAAGACAGCAGCACGTCCTGTGTCCAGGCGTTCAACACGACCACGGTGTGGGGTTTTCTACGCCTATTGACAGGTAGCCGACGGCGGATTCGCGCGAATACGCTGTCCATGCGCAGTTGCACCGTATCCACCGTGCAGCGTCCAGCCGCTCCAATCCAAACCTGTCACAGGAATCGAAAACACCATGAAATCCGCTCTGCTCAAGTTCGTCGCGCCTGCCTTGTGTACGTTCGCTCTCGGACTCGCCCCGCTGCGGACGAGTCACGCAACGCAGTACGACGTGCAGTTCGTTGGCTGTGTCGACTCCGGCACCTGCTACATCGGCATCAGTCCGCCGCTGGTCGGACCGATGCCTGCCGGTTGCACCATGCGCGATCAGGTCCGTTTCTTTGTCAACGGCCCTGCAGGACAGGCGCTCTACAACCTGGCAATGGCCGCGTTGATGTCGGGCCACAAGCTCGATGTGACGCACCATCTGTCGGCAAACACCTGTATCGACGGGTTTGCGCGGGTTTGGTACATGGGACCGACGAAATGACCGACGGCAGCCCGGAAAGAGCGGCTCAATCCACCAGGCAATGTCGCGGAGGCATACGAACATCGGTGATGCTGGCGTTGACCGGACTCGCCATGAGTTCGCCCGGCTGGGCTGGGCAAGGCTCGATGGATTGCTACAACATCATCGACGATCTCGATGGCGACGGTTACGCGAGAGCCGGCGCGACAGCCTATCACCTGAACCGCGGTGACGGGCTCCACTGTCCCAATCCCGGAACCTGGGTCGACAAGGACGGTGATTGCGATGATCACAACCCCAGCGTTCATCCGCGTGCCGACGAAATTGGCAGCAACGGCATGGACGACAATTGCAGTGCACTGCTTGGCGATCTGCAGGTCCGTACGGCTGACGAACCCGTTGCGTATTTTGCCGGCGCTTCGGGTTTTGACCGCACTCCCACGTCGTTCGGGATGGTCGTACGCCTGAACGACACGCTGCTTGCCGGGTGGGCGGCGCGCAACATGACTTTGCGCGCCGAGATGGAAATCGTATCCCTCGATGCATCGAATCACGTGCAGCGCAGGATGCTGCCTTACGCGCCGGATGTCCTGCCTGAACTGGCGCACCTCACCGTTACCGATCTCGAACCCGACAAGGTCTATCGCGCCCAGGTGCGCTTCATATCCTGTGTACTGTTCTCGGTGACGTCCAGCTGCCGGACGACGCCATGGTCGAACCCGTTCTACGGCACGACGGGAAGCTACACCACCAGCGGCGAAATGCGGGCGCAGGTCGTTTCATCGGCGCTGTCGCAGTTCAACGAATCGTCCTACCAGGCCGTCGGCTACGGTGGCGGTGACGGAAATCGCTATGGGGCGGACTACGGCGAACAGTGGTGCTCGGAGTTCTATTCCTGGGTGCTCGATCCGTATGTCCACAACTGGAACACGGGCGGACGGCCGCGGACCACCGATGGTTTGCTTTTCCATTTTGCAATGGTAGGAGGCGGGCAGTCGCCGATGGTGATGGACGGCTGGAACGTGCCTTCGGTCGGGCGTCGGGGCGACTATCTGGCGATGGACACGGACTCCGACGGCGAAATCAACCACAGCGGCATGCTGCTGGCGTGGGATAAGGATCTGCAGCAGGCGTGGACGGTCGAGGGCAATAGCGGGAACGAGGTACGCATCAATCGGCGATATCCGGGATCGGAGATCATGAAGTTGGGCAGGATTGCAAAATAGTGTTCGAGGCGCGTCGGATGGCGAATGCCAATCGCCATCCGACGCGCCTGGCGCTGTTCAGCACGTCAGTTCATGGCGGATGCGCATGGATGACCCGGGAGCCTGGAGAAGCGCATCCGGCGCTATCGATACAGTGAACCATGCGAGGAGCAGCCCACAAAAGTGCTGCTCGATGATCCGCACGTCTTCAGAGGGGTTGCTCGGCTTCACCGGCTCGATTTCTTGCAAAGCGCGTCCGGTAAAGCCGGGTTTTCCGGTTCATGGTTTCCGCGGCCGTGTGGTCAACGCGACAGTCACTGCGCGCCGGTGCCGCCCTGCGAAACGCCGCTCGTGTTGGCGGGCGAGCGGATAGCAGGGTTGTTCGCGCTGCGTCGTAGGAGATACCGCATCCATCGCGATGATCCAGCCCGTGGGCAGCGTCACCGACGTGCCGGCCGGATCGATCGGAACGACGTGCTCCGGTGGCCCCTCAAAGCCATTCGAC
>CAMLLF010000775.1 GCA_946480705.1 uncultured Lysobacteraceae bacterium
GTCGCCGCGACCCAATTCCAGTAACGCGCCGGTTCCTCGTGCCGCAGGATCACGGTCGACGGACCGTATTTGCCGGCGAAGAACACGGCGCCGAAGGAGAGCTGCGCGATGAGGATGAGCATGAGCAACCCGCCGGCGGCGCAGCACGCCTGGAAGCGTCCGATCGGATCTTTTGCGTCCTCTTCGTCTCGTTCGCGCAACGCGCGGCGTGTCGTGCGCTTGCGCTGCAGTACCGGATCGACGGACGGCGCCGGATAAAACGTTCGCGCGCACTGCGTGCAGGCGCGCTGGCGCCAGTCGGGAACGGTCTGTTCGGTCTTGCAATGCGGACAGGTCGCGGTGCGCGCGTCGCTCATGGCAGGTCGCTCCGCGGGCCTCAGCGCCGGCTTTGCGCATAGGCCGGGAATTCTTCGGGCGAGATGCGGATGGCCGCGCCGGTCGGGCAGGCGCGCACGCAGGCGGGGCCGCCTTTTTCATCCTTGCACATGTCGCATTTGACGGCTTTCTTTTCCTTCGGCTCTTTCTTCGATTTCCTGGCGTCGTAGGGCGCCTCGCCCGGACCCGGTCCGAGGCCGAGCAGCAGCCAGCTCAGCAGCCCCGGTTTCTTCGGCGGCTTGGACGCCATGTGGATCACGCCGTAAGGACAATTGCGTTCGCAGTTGCCGCAGCCGATGCAGTTGTCGGCGATGTAGACCTCGCCGTTGGGCGCACGGCGCAGCGCGTCGGGCGGACAGTCCTTCATGCAGTGCGGGTGTTCGCAGTGCCGGCACGAGGTCGGTACGTGCACGCTCGCGTAGGTCGGTCCGGCTTCGCGATCCAGGCGCGAGGTGCCGCCATGGGTTTCGGCGCAGGCCTTCTCGCAGTTGTCGCAGCGCACGCAGAGCGATTCGTCGATGAGCAGGATATCGGTCGCTTCGCCGGCGCCCTGTGCGAGCAGGAACTGGATGATGTCGCCGCCCGCAGGCAGCGCCTGCATCGCGAGATTCGACGCGGCGCGCTGGCGGTATTCGGCCTGCAGCCGCAGCTTCAGCACGGGCATGCGGTTGACGAGTTTCTTGAAGCTCTCGCCGTCCAGGCGCACGGTCTCGGTCGCGATCGCCGCGCGCGCCGTGGCCGAGCGCCGCGATTCGCCGAGCAACGCCATCTCGCCGACGTAGTTGCCCGCGGGCACGTAGGACAGCACGATTTCCTTGCCGGCGATGTTGCGCGAAATCGTCAGCGAGCCGACGCGCACGAGGTGCAGGCAGTCGCCGATTTCGCCTTCGCCGAACAGGGTGTCGCCCGCGGCGAATTTCTGCAGTGTCGCGGTCGCGACGATGTCCTTGAGCTGGTCGGCCGTGGCTTCGGGCGCGAAGCGCGACTGGATCGCGCGCAGGATGAAGATCTCGTCGATCTCGCGCTTGACCGCGGCGACCGAGTTGATGAGCCGGTTCATCGAGCGGCGCGGCGTCTCGACGAGCACGCAGCCCTTGCCGGCCTTGACCGTCGCCGAGCGGCGGCGGCCCGAGATCAGGCCCATCTCGCCGAAGAATTCGCCGCGGCGCAGCGTGATGTGCTGCTTGCCTTCGTCGTCGAGCGCGATCTGCACTTCGCCGTCGACGATGGAATAGAAGCTGTTGGTGTAGTCGTTGCGCGCGAACACGGTTTCGCCGGGCGCGGGCGTGCGCAGGTCCGAGTCGAGCATGAATTCGCGCAGCTGCAGCGGCGTGATGTGCGAGAGCACGCGCACGTTCTGCTGGATGCGCGCGAGTGCTTCGTCGACGCTGCGGAAGCCCGGCATGGATCCGAGCTTGGCCTTGAGCAGCGGTTCGTCGGCGGGTTCGACGCGTTCGCCGCGGATGTATTCGACGACTTCGTAACCCTGGTTCATCGCCTGCTTGATCAGCGGGTAGCCGCCGAGCGCGCCGACGATGTAGAGGCCCTTCACGTTCGATTCGTACTGCGGGCTGATGGCCGGGACCGCGGCCGGGTCCTTGCTCGGGAACGTGACGCCGCAGGCTTCGACGAAGCCGCGCGGCGCGGTCGCGCCGAGGCGGCCGATGACGCGGTCGATGAGGATCTGCGCCTTGCCGTTGGGCGTGGCGAGGATCATGCGGCCTTTCTTGCGGCCGACGCTGAGCGCGTCGACGCGCTCGGGCGCGGCGTTGTAGTAGCACTCGATCAGGCCGTCCTCGATCGCCTTGAGGATGCCGGCCTCGTTGCCTTTCTTCGCGCGCGCGAATTCGTCGCGGCGGTTCACGATGACGACGTTGTTCTGCTTCGCGAGCGCGATCGCGTTCTCGATCGCGGCGTCGCCGGCACCGACGACGACGATGGTCTCGCCTTCGTATTCGTCGGGGTCGTCGAGCTGGTACTGCACGAAGGGCAGGTCTTCGCCGGGTACGCCGAGCTTGCGGATGTTGCCCTGCAGGCCGATGCCCAGGACGACCCAGGTCAGGACGAAGATGAGCGTGGTCATGCGCGCGGCAGATTACTTGTTCGCGCGGCGCGCGAGCGCGCCACGGC
>CAMLLF010000776.1 GCA_946480705.1 uncultured Lysobacteraceae bacterium
GCCAGCGCGCACCGGGCGGTACCGCATCCAGCGTCGCGCGCAGCGGCACCGGCGGCGCCTTCTGTTCGCGCAGCTCGCGTTCGAGCCCGGCGAGATGACCCGCGCCGACGACGGCCAGCACGCGGCGCGCCGGCGTCTTGATCTGCTCTTCGCGCAGGCGCGCAGCCATGTAGCTGTCGCGTTCCGCGATGAGGCTGCGATACAGCGGCTCGGATTCCCGCGCGAACTCGGAGAACGCGCTTTCGAGCATGTCGCCGCGCTTGAGCTTCTCGATGTCCTGTTCGCCGATCTCGTCGCTCGACAGCACGCTCGCGCCGAGGCCGCTGAGTATGCCCATGCGGTCCCAGAAGCCGACGCTGCGGTAGGCGCGCTTGAGCGTGACGCCGATGTCGCGGTCGATCAGCCAGACCGGAATCGAGCGCGCCTCGGCCGCTTCGAACGCGGCCTTGAGTTCGGCTCCGGCCTCGATGCCGTACTGCTCGGCGAGGCGGCGCTGGAACGCCGACAGCGCGAGGTTCGCGGCGACGAGGCCGGCCTTGCCCTGGCGGATGACCTGGAACAGATCCATTTTGCGCAGGAGTTCCGGATCGCGCATCGAGGCATGGCGGTTCGAATCGAGTTCGACCGCGATCGCGTCGAACGGCTCTCGCTCGATCAGCGCCTGCACGGCGGCCACGCTCGCGCGCGACACGTGGGCGGTGCCGAGCAGCACGAATTCGGTGTCGTTCAGCGTGACGCGGCGTATCGGCTGATCCTGCAACGGATCGGGAGGCCCGAAATCTTCCGGGCGGGGGTCTTCGGTCGTCATGTAGTTCTGATCAGTCCCGGAAGCGGCGCAGCAGGTCGTCGTAGGCGTCGATGCGCCGGTCGCGCAGGAAAGGCCAGATGCGCCGCACGTTCTCGCTGCGTGCGAGATCGATGTCGGCGATCAGGAGTTCGCGCGCATCGGCACCGGCCTGGGCGAGGAATTCTCCCTGCGGACCGGCGACGAAGCTCGTGCCCCAGAACTGCAGGCCGCGGCCGCCTTCGGGCGCCCCTTCGAAGCCGGTGCGGTTGCAGGCGAGCAACGGCAGGCCGTTGGCGACCGCATGGCCGCGCTGCACCGTGATCCAGGCATCGCGCTGGCGCTGCTTCTCGGCATCCTCGTCCTGCGGGTCCCAGCCGATCGCGGTCGGATAGAGCAGCAGTTCCGCGCCGGCCAGCGCCATGAGCCGCGCTGCTTCCGGATACCACTGGTCCCAGCAGACCAGTACGCCGAGCTTGCCGACCGACGTACCGATCGGGTCGAAGCCGAGGTCGCCCGGCGTGAAATAGAATTTTTCGTAGAACGCCGGATCGTCCGGAATGTGCATCTTGCGATAGCGCCCGGCGATCGCGCGCGCGCGGTCGAAGACGACGGCGGTGTTGTGATAGAGCCCCGCGGCACGGCGCTCGAACAGCGACGCGACGACGACGAGCTTCAGCTCCTCGGCCAGCGCGCCGATGCGCTCGGTGCTCGGGCCGGGAATGGTTTCGGCGCGATCGAATTCGCCGACGTGCTCGTGCTGGCAGAAATACGGACCGTTGTGCAGTTCCTGCAGCAGCACGAGTTCCGCGCCGGCCGCGGCGGCTTCGCGCAGCCCGGCCTCGATCGCGTCGAGATTGGCCGCCACGCTGCCGCGATCGGTTTCCTGCAGCAGCGCAACGCGCAGGGTCGGCGATTTCATGCGAGTACTCCTTTCGGCAGCTGCATCGTCACGCAGTGGAGGCTTCCGTTCTGCCAGATAAGGGGGCGGCAGGGAATCTGCACAATGGTGCGTCCCGGATGCGCCGTGCCGATGACACGCGCGGCCTCGTCGTCGGCCTCGTCGCCGTAGGCCGGAATCAGCACGCCGCCGTTGACGATCAGATAGTTCGCGTACGACGCGGCGAGACGGCGATCGCCGTCGCGGATCGGCCGCGCCCAGGGCAGGGCGTGCAGCCGGTAGGGGTCGCCCTCGACGGTGCGCAGCGCCGCGAGTTCCTCGGCCATCGCGTTGAGTTCGGCGTAGTGCACGTCGTCCGGGTCGTCGCAGGCCTGGTAGACGATCGCGTCCGGCGCGGCGAAGCGCGCCAGCGTGTCGATATGGGCGTCGGTGTCGTCGCCTTCGAGGTAGCCGTGGTCGAGCCAGAGGACGCGCTGCGCTTCGAGGCTGTTGCGCAGCACGTCGTCGATCTGCGCGCGGCTGAGTTCGGGATGCCGCTGGTTCAGGCATTTCCACGTGGTCAGGATCGTGCCGGCGCCGTCGGACTCGATGCCGCCGCCCTCGAGCGCCCAGTCGATGCGCCGGTGCGCGGCCGGTACGAACACGTCGCGTGCGATGAGGCCGCGCACGAGTTCGTCGTCCCGGCTCGCCTCGAACTTGCCGCCCCAGCCCGTGAAGCGGAAATCCGTCAGCTGGAAATGCTTGCCGTCGGCCAGCGTGATCGGGCCGGAATCGCGCAGCCAGGTGTCATCGTAGGCGATCTCGACGAAGCGCAGTC